>JAEZBH010000513.1 GCA_023427285.1 Pseudomonadota bacterium | reverse complement strand
GACACCGGTCATGGTAAAAAGTGCGGCCAATCCTGAAGGCACCCCCCTGGAAGTCTTCGATAGTTTCCGTACCGCGCTCCAAACCAACCGCGCACAATTCTTCCGCGATGTAGCCTCTGGTCCGTTTTACGGTTTTAACCGGGAAGGGGCCCAAGTGAGCCAGGGCTTGATTGATAACTGGTGGCGGCAGGGTATGGCCGGTGGAGCAAAGGCGCATTACGACTGCATCAAGGCTTTCTCGGAAACCGACTTCACCGAGGATCTGAAAGCCATCCAACAGCCGGTTCTGGTGATGCATGGCGGGGATGACCAGGTGGTGCCGATTGAAGCTTCGGCCCATAAGGCTATCGAACTGCTGAAAAACGGCACTTTGAAAGTGTATCCGGAACTTTCACATGGGCTGTTCGCCACCCATCCGGATCTGATCAACGCCGATCTTCTCGCCTTTATCAAATCGTAAAGTCCGGCCTTATCAGCATATCCAGAACAGGCCTGCCGATTGGTGACAGTCGGCGGGCCTGTTCTCATTTATGCATCAATCCACCCCAAGCACGGCCTGAAAAATCCCAAAGCGCGCTTCACGCCGCGAACAGCCGCTCTCTGATCCAGCGGGAGGCGAGCCATTTCTCGCCTTGGGAGACCGGTTGGCCTGCGTGGCGGGCAAGCGGCGCGGGGGTGGTGTCGGCGGCAACGTTGATGAACAGGAGCGCATCGCCGGGCTGGCCGCGCCACGCGAGGTTGAGCGCGGGAAAGGCGGTCTCGCCGCCGGTGTAGCCGGTGTTGAGCGCAATCAGGAAGGTCTTGATGCGCTGGCCGCTCTCGGCAAGCCGGTCTTCCGGGCGGGCGGCGTTTGTCGGCAGGCAGTCGGAATGGGGGCGATACTCGCCGCCGGGGCCGTAAGCCAGAACGGCGAGCGGCTCGCCTTGAGATGTCAGGGTGCTGGAGGCGAGCGCGATGCGGCGGTTCACCCAGGCGATGACACTGTCATAGAGCGTCGGGCCGAAATTCATGTTGTGGGCGCGGCGCACCGGATGAGGCTGCGTCTGGCCGGTTTGGGGGTCGAACACCTGCGCCGGGCGCACCTGCGGGCGGGCCATGTTTGCGACATGGCGGCAGACGGCAGGCGGCAGGAAGCCGGGAAAGGTCTGGATGAGCGGCGCATCGTTGAGTGTTTCGGGCACAGGCAGGGGCGCGTTGAAATGCGGCCAGAGCGCGACTTCAGCTTGGGCTGAAGGCTCGCCTGCGTCTGCGGCGCGTCGGGTCCAGTTGTTGGCGCTCTCGGCCTCGCCGTCCGGGTCGGCCCAGCGCAGCAGGCAGGCGTAAAGCTGCATGGCGGGCGGCAGGCCGCTTTCAGCGGCAGCGCGGGCCAGCTCCAGCGCCCCGGCCATGTTGCGCGGCAGGCGCGAGCCGGTTGCCAGCCATTCGGCAACGGCAAGCTGGGCGAGCGGGTGGCCGTCCTCAGCGGCGGCTTGCATCAGGGGGACGGCCTCGTGCGGCGCACCGCGACGAAGGGCCTGCACGGCGGCACTGATCCGGGGATCGGAAGCGGGGGCGGCCATTATTTCCCGCGCTTTTGGGGTGCGCCACGCTTGGAGAGAACGCGGGTGACGGTGGTGTTCAGGTCTTCCAGCGAGAAGGGCTTGTCCAGCACCTCGGCGATGAGCTCCTGAAGATTGTAGGCCCGCTGGCGCTCATGGGCGTAGCCGGTCATCATCAGGACGGGCATGTCGGGCGCATCGGCGCTGGCCTTGAGGGCAAGCGCAATGCCGTCCATCACCGGCATCACGATATCGGTGATGAGCAGGTCGTAGCTGTCGCGGTTCAGGCAGGCCCAGGCCGCGCCGCCGTCGGCAACGGCAACGACCTCATGGCCGAAATGGGTGAGGGTGCGCTCCACGAACTCGCGGACCGAGGCGTTATCCTCAGCGACGAGTATGCGGGCCATGCGGCGATCAGCTTCCGCTGCCAGGGGCCGCGCCTGCCTGCTCATCGGTGTCGAAGCCGATGCGCAGTTGCCGCGCGGTCCGCGGGAAGTTTTCAACCTTGGTATCGAACATCACCGTCTGACCCCCGTTCAGCACCAGCGTGGGTGGTGGGAAGATCCAAGTGAACACCACATTATCGTTTTCGTCCAGCATTGTTCCCTTCAGGTCGGGAATTCGGACGGTGCGCTGGGTGGGGTTCTCGATGGAGCCGGTGATTTCCTGAGAAAGATTGCCGTTCTCCAGCAGCCGGGCGGGCGGCGGCGGCGGATAGCTGATGCGCAGCACCTGCGCGCCAAGGCTGGCGTCGTGCGGAACGGGCGTGGCAAGGCCCGCAGCGGCATAAAAGCTGCGGAACATGTCAGACTGCTCGACGAGCGTGTCTTTCAGCAGGAACAGGCCAAGGCCGAGCGCGGCAACGGTGCCAACGCCAATGCCGATCCACTTGAGGGGGAGGCTGCGCTGCGGGCGCGGCGCCCAACCTTGCGCGCTGCGGGCAGAGGCGGATTTGGCGCGACGGCGCAGCGAGCGGGTGACGGAGACGTCTTCCTGCAACGCAGCGGCGGCAATGTCGTCCTCACGGCCAAGGCGCGGCATGGGGCCATCGCCAAAGGC
>JAEZBH010000442.1 GCA_023427285.1 Pseudomonadota bacterium | reverse complement strand
ACGCGCCCGTCCTCGATCAGCCGCGCGGCTTCCGTGCGCGAGCAGAAGCCCAGCTTCGAGAGCGCTCGCGGCAGGCTGGCGACATCGTGCGAGAAGCCATTGGATTGCGGTGTGCTTCTGGTCTGCGGGTGGCGTGCGGGCGTGCGCACGCGCTGGCTGCCAGCCCGGCGATGGCTGGGTGCGGTCATGGTGAATGTCCTTGGTCACGCCTGCCGGCACGAAGAAGAGGTGCGGGCTGAAAAAGCGCGGAGGCCAGTCGTGCTGGCGGGCGGCCTTACGACCGGCGGATTGCCTCCCGGCCCGGCCTCACAGGGGCAGGACCGGGCTGGATGCCCGCGATAAGCCTGCCGGAACGAAGCAGGCCGCGACGAATAAGATCGTACAAACGCGCCATAGCGTGTCCGATGCCGCGCATGGCACGCCAAGTCAAGCAAAGGCGCGGTTCATTGCACGCAATGAGGGAATATCGGGATGAAGCGTTGGGGGGCAGCCGGGTTTGGCGTCACCTTTGGCGTCACCTTTGGCGCTGGGGCGTCGGCAGGAGCGTTTGAGCGGAAGGTGAGGCAACCGGGCACCTCTTGGCGAGGGGGCGGATCAGATGGATGAAGCAGGCCAAGGCACGTTGCTGCACGACGGTTTCCTGCTGCTGGGCTTTGCGCTGGTGTTCGTGCTGGTGTTTCGGCGGCTGGGGCTGGGGGCCACGCTGGGCTATCTCTTGGCGGGCGCAATGGTTGGCCCGCAAGTGCTGGGGTTGGTGGGCGATGCGCGCGAAAAGCTCGGCATTGCCGAACTCGGCATCACGCTCTTGCTGTTCGTTGTGGGGTTGGAGCTTAGTCCCGCGCGGCTCTGGCGCATGCGCCGCGACATTCTGGGCGTGGGGCTGGTGCAGGTGGTGGCCTGCGGTCTTGTGGTGTCGGCCATCATTGCGGCGTTCACCAATTTCACTCTGGCGGCGGCGTTTGCGCTTGGCTTGCCGCTGGCGCTCTCGTCCACCGCGCAGGTGCTGCCGATGCTGCAATCCTCCGGCCGCCTGCGAACGCCGTTCGGCGAGCGCGCCTTTGCCATTCTGTTGTTTCAGGATCTCTCCATCATTCCCCTGATTACCATTATTGCCGCGCTAGGCCGCAATCCGGCGAATGCGAGCGGCACGCCGGGGTGGCTGCTGGTGCTGTACACGCTGGGAGCCATTGCCGGGCTGATTGCGGCGGGCCGGTTCCTGCTGCGCCCGCTGTTCCGGCTGATCGGCTCTCTGGGCGAGCGGGAGATGTTCGTGGTGGCCGGGTTGTTCACGGTTATCGGCGCTGCCGCGCTGATGGAGGCGCTGGGCCTGTCCACCGCGCTGGGGGCGTTCGTGGCGGGCGTGGTGCTGGCGGATTCCCCTTACCGGCACGAGCTGGAGGCAGATGTTGAGCCGTTTCGCTCCATCCTGCTCGGCCTGTTCTTTCTCAGCGTCGGCATGTTGCTGGACCTGACGGCCATTGCGCATCGGCCTTTGTTCGTCATCTCCATCGCTGCCGTGCTGATTGCGGTGAAGACGCTGATTATCCTGCTGATCGGGCTGGTCATGCGTATGCCGTGGCGCTCTGCGCTGGCGCTGGGCCTGCTGCTCAGTCAGGGCGGCGAATTCGGCTTCGTGCTGTTTGCGCAGGCGCAAGATGCCTGGCTCATCGCGCCGGAAGTCGCCAGCCTGTTCGGGGCGATCGTCACGCTGTCGATGGCCACGACGCCGTTTCTGATGATGGCCACCCGGCGGCTGCGCAGTGAGCCGGTGCGCAAGGCCGAGGAGCGCGAAGGCCCCCGCCTGCAGGAGGAGGTGGAAGGGGCCAATGCGCTCGTCATCGGTTATGGCCGTTTCGGCCAGACCGTCGCCCAGTTGCTGATGGCGGGCAACATTCCGGTGACGCTGATCGATTTCGATCCGCAAATGATCGATGCGGCAAGCCAATACGGAGCCAAGGTGTACTTCGGAGACGGCACGCGGCTGGACCTGCTGCGTCAGGCCGGTGCCGCGCACGCGGAAGCCATCCTGTTCTGCATCGACGGCGACCAGCTCGACGCGCGCAGGGTGCAGGAAATCCACCACTCCTTCCCCAACGCCGCGCTTTACGTGCGCAGCTATGATCGGCGCGGCCTGATTGCGCTGAGGGGCGCGCCCGTGGCTGCGGTCGTGCGCGAGGTGCAGGAATCTGCGGTGGTCATGGCCCGCAAGGCGCTGGAAGACATGGGCCTCTCCGGCGAGGCCATACGGCGCGCCGAAACCCGTTATCGCAACAGCGACCGCGAACGGCTGGAGATGCAGATGCAAACAGGAAACCCCCGCACCGGGCGAGACCGCATCATCATCCGCCCTACAGGGGGTGATGAGGAAAATTAGACAAGACGTAGGAGGGACCTCGTGCGCGGAGGCGCACAAACTATCAACTCCCTCCTGCAACCTCCCCTTCGTTTTCGGTTCGCATCCTGCATGGCGGGCACGGTCTTATAAATTAGGCCAAAGAAAAGGGCCGCGCCCTTCATGACGGACACGGCCCTTTGAAATGAATGGGAGGTGCAGGAGGGGTAAGCCCCTCCTGCAAAATAACCCCTAAGCACCCATCCTCTTACGACTGCGCCTTCACCTGCTTCACCCAGGCTTCGACGTTCTCGCGCATCACGTCGAGCGGCACCGGGCCGCTTTTCAGCACCACGTCATGGAACTGGCGGATGTCGAATTTCGCGCCGAGTTCCGCCTTGGCGGCTTCGCGCACGCGCAGGATTTCGGTTTTGCCGATGAGGTAGGCGTTCGCCTGACCCGGATAGACGATGTACCGCTCGATGGCCTTCTGGCTGTCGCCCAGCGGGTTCGGCGTGTTGTCCATCAGGTACTGCACCGCCTGCTCGCGTGTCCATTTCTTGTGGTGCAGGCCGGTGTCCACCACGAGGCGGGCGGCGCGCCACAGCTCCATCGCCAGACGGCCGAAGTCTGAGTAGGGGTCCTGATAGCCGCCCATCTCCTTGGCCAGCAGTTCGGTGTAGAGGCCCCAGCCTTCGGTGTAGGCGGTGAAGCGGCCGAACTTGCGGAACATCGGCAGATCGGTCAGCTCGCCCGAAATGGCGCGCTGCATGTGGTGGCCCGGAATGCCCTCGTGGTAGGCCAGCGCCTCAAGCTGGTACTTGGGCATGTCTTCCACGGTGTAGAGGTTGGCGTAGTAGATGCCGGGGCGCGAGCCGTCCGGCGCCGGGCTCTGGTAGAACGCCTTGCCGGCGGATTTTTCGCGGAAGGCTTCTACGCGCTTCACGATCATGTCCGCCTTGGGCAGCACGCCGAAGAAGGCGGGAAGCTTCTCGCGCATGGCATCGATGGCGGCGCGGCTGTCGGCCAGGTACTGCTCGCGCCCTTCCTCGGTGTCGGGGTACACTTGGTTCGGGTCGTTCAGAACGGCCTTCATGAACTCCTTGAGCGTGCCCTTGAAGCCCACCTGTTTCTTGATGGCGTCCATTTCCTTGTGGATGCGGGCCATCTCGGCCAGGCCGAAATTGTGGACCTCATCCGCCGTCATGCTGGTGGTGGTGTAGTAGGCCAGCCGCTCTGCGTAATACTTGTCCGCATTGGGGAAGCGCCAGATGCCGTCATCTGTGGGGGCGCGGGTTTCCTGATCCTTCATCTGGGCGATGACGGCCTCGTAGGCGGGCTTGACCGAGGTCAGCAGCGCCTGCTCGGCCTTGGCCATCAGCGCGTCGTGCTGGTCCTTGGGTAGCTTGAGCGCCGTCACCTTCTTGCGGAAGTCTTCCAGAAGCGTGGAGTCTGCCGCGCCCGTCTCGAACGGCGCGCCCTTGATGAGGTTCTGCGCGTCAGAGATCACATAGGGGAACACCCACTTCGGCGGCATGATGCCCAGCTTTTCCTGCGCCTTTGCCTGGCGCAGCGCCTCATCGAAAAGCGGCTTCATGCCGCTGAGACGCGAGATATACGCCTCTGCATCCGACACGTTGTCGATGCGGTGCATGTTGATGAGGAAGGCGGGCAGGCCGGATTGCAAGCCGTTCATCTGGTCGAAAACATATTCGTAGTCGCGGAATTCGAAGGCCGCGGCATTGGCGGCGGTCATGGACTCGAAAATCCGCCAAGACATCTGCGCATCCGGCGTCAGCTTGTTGAAGTCGAAGTTCGCCTTCATGTCGGCCAGCGCCTTCAGGCCGCGCTGGTGCCGGGCAATTTCCGCCGCGTCAGACGGATCGTCCCACTTCCCGTAGTCTTTCTTGATGCCCATTATGGTCTGGCGCGTCGGGCTGAAGTCAATCTCGGTGTCCCACACCTGTTGCAGGAAGGCGTTGAAGCGGGCGGTTTCGGTTTGCTGGGCGGCGTCGGCAGTCGCGGGGGCTGCTGCAACCGGAGCCTGCTGCGCCACGGCGGGCACGGCAACAAGGCTGGCCAGCGCAAGGGCGGCAGCAGAGCGCAGAAGG
>JAEZBH010000385.1 GCA_023427285.1 Pseudomonadota bacterium | reverse complement strand
TTCGCTCCAGTCCATGCTCCAGTCGTTCCGCAAGCTGAGCGACAAGGAAGCCGCCCAGTACAAGGAGCGCCGAATCAAGGTGGTGACGGTGGCGCAGGGCCAGACCGCCCAGCAGCTGGCCGAGCGCATGGCCTATGACGACCACAAGCTCGATCGCTTCCTCGTGCTGAACGGTTTCACCTCCCCGAACGAGGTGAAGCCGGGCGAGAAGGTGAAGCTGATCGTTTACGGTTCGTAAGCGCGCCTCAGGCGCGGTACGGTGCGGCCTCTCCCGCAAGGGAGGGGCCGTTCTGCTTCTTGCGGTTCATGATCTCTTCCAGTCGGCCCGAGGCCGGGAAGTCCACCACGTTGATGCGGCGCACGATCCACCCGGAGAGCGACCAGACCGCAAGCGCCAGCGGCAGCGAGACGAGGCCGTCAACGGCATAGTGCCAGCCCAGATGCACCGAGCCGATCCAGATGACGAGGGAGAACAGGCTGAGCAGAATGCCTGCCCGGCGGTTCAGGGCAAAGGCTGCCCGCGTCATGAGAATGGACGTTGCCACATGCAGCGAGGGCATGGCGGAAATGCCCGCGCCGGTCGATGAGCCGCCCTTCTGGTAAAGCTCCCACAGCTTGTCCTGCATTTGAAGGGCGCTGACGCCCCAGCCGATGTTCTGCTCGCGGATGACGACATCCAGATGGGCGAGCTGCTCCATCAGCGGGGCAAAGGGGTTGGGACCAGCAACGAGATGGCCGTAATAGCAGGGGCCTGCCGAGGACATGAGAATCGCGGCGACCGAGCCGCCCAGAATCCAGACCAGACAGAAGGCGACCAGATACTGGGCGCGCCATATCCGGAAATCGGTCTTGAGCGCGGCGTAGATCACGCTCATCCACATGACGATGAACCAGACATTGTAGGTGAACTGGATCAGCCAGGTCATGTGCGGCGACCCGAAGACCGCGTGGGTGAGCTTCCACGGATCGGTGCCGAAGATCATGCGATCCCATTCGGCAAACAGCAGATCATAGGCAAAGGGGTTGAGGGCGGGGATCGCGGATTTGATGGCGGTGAAGCTGTTGAGCAGCACAATGAGAACAACGAGCGGCGTCAGGCGCATCAGCAACTGGTCAGGCGGCAGGATGTTCTCGCGCATATCGGTTGCCAGCACGCGCAGCGGGCGCGCAGGGCGTTGCACCAGCACAAGATGAAGCAGGTAAGCAACAAAGGTCAGCGCTCCGGCCGCTCCCCATGAAAGAAGGGTCAGTGTGCCATAGCTGGGCATGAACAGGTCAACTGTACGCCCGAGCGGGGTCAGAAGTCCCCACGCCGCCGCGCCGTAAAGCAGTACGATCAGAGCCAGCAGTGCTGAGACACGCAACTCTTGCAACAGGGATTGCTTCACGGTGCTTTTCCTTCGTCGATACAAAAACGGCGGCCACAAGGGCCGCCGTTATTTGTAGCCATCAGGCTAATCAACCCGTGGCGGGTGATTAGGGCTGCGGCTCGAGTGCGCTGCCGACAGTGCTCAGCGTATTCGCGAGGTTGCTGCCGATCATCTGGAAGCCGCCGATGCAGACAACGGCGATAAGGGCGGCGATCAGACCGTATTCGATTGCGGTTGCGCCCTTCTCATCACGAGCGAACTTGCGCAGAGCGGTACGAATGAACGACATAATGTGTCTCCTTCCGGCCGCCACTGCTGTGGCGGAACCTTAGATAAAAGCCTTTTCCCGAGGCCAACGGTGATCTTTCTAAACGAGCAGGAGTTTCAAAGTTGTTAATGGGGATCATTACTTGATGCGTTAACCATCATTCTTTTTGAAAAATGGTATGCCGACGGAAATTGTCAGTATGAATAACGCAAAAGGTCTGCCCTCCATTGCGGGCAGACCTGTCTCTTGACTAATCTATTATTTTTAGGCGTTCGGTTTGATCAGCCGATGGTGCTGCCGACGGTTTCCAAGGGTGCCGTTGGGAATTGACCGATCTTGGAATAGCCGACCACCACCACAATGGCGACGCAGGCAATGATGATGCAGTATTCGATCATCGTTGCGCCGCGCTGGTCGCGCCACAGCCGTGGCAGGCGGTTCTGTCGCAAATGGCTGAGAAGGTTGGGCATGAGGCGTCCCGTTGCGGAATTCCGTACCGGACAATGATGCCGGAACAGTCGTTAAGAAAAGCTGACGCGCTATCCTGAATCATTTGTAAGGCATAAGCCGCGCTCCGGCCTTCCGGGCCCTCCGCCGGCGCGCCTGGCGGGAGCTCAGTGTTGAAACGCCGCATGTATGCGTTAGCATATCGACAGGACCGCCCGCATGTGGAACCTAGCGGCCTGCTTCCGGAAATAACATGGCTTTTCTCCTATGCTCAGCCCCGAATCTTCCGCCGAATCCTTTGATGAATGCCCAGCGCCTCCGGGCCTGACGGACCCGAACAAGAAGCTGGTGACTGTTGTTGCTGCGGCGCTGATTGATGCGGACGGCCGGATTCTGGTCGCCCAGCGGCCCGAGGGCAAGTCGATGGCGGGGCTGTGGGAGTTCCCCGGCGGCAAGGTGGACGCGGGCGAGAAGCCCGAGGCCGCCCTCGTGCGCGAACTTCAGGAAGAGCTGGGCATTGATACCACGGCATCGTGCCTTGCCCCGCTGACCTTCGCCAGCCACCCTTATGAAGATTTCCACCTCCTGATGCTGCTCTATGCGTGCCGCAAATGGCAGGGCTCGGTGCGCCCGCAGGAAGGACAGGCCGTGCGCTGGGTGCGCATCAGCGAGCTTTACAGCCTGCCCATGCCGCCTGCCGATATTCCCTTGGTCGGAATGCTGGCCAGCTTGCTGTGAATTTTTAAGCGTTACCAGTCATTCGGTTTGTGAATTGGCTGGCCGTCAGGCCCGGTCAGCGACGCTGCGAATTGAGCCTTGCTGAGATAGCGGTCGATATGGCGAATGTAGGTGGCAATGCCCCGCAGGCTGCCTGCGGGCTTGCTGACCGGCGAGAGCAAGGTGACGGGCAGGTTCGCTTCCTTGACGACGATTCGGATCGGCTCGAGGAGGTCTGTATCGTTGGTAATGATGGCGGCATGCTCGAACGCGCCGGAGAAGGCGTCGCGGACCAGGTGAACTCCCAGATTAACGTCTGACCCCTTCTCTTCGATCTTGACCACTCTGGCGAAGCGGGGCGTTGGCTGGGGCAAGGTTGTGCAGGCAGGCTGAAAATCGAGCGGTTGGCACAGATACATGTGCTTTTCCGTTACCTGAAAATTGCCATAGTGAATTCTCAGGTTGGGCAGGGTGCCAAGGGCCTTCAGGTAGGTGTTCTGATCCTTGGCGGCATCAGGGCTGATCTTTCCCGATACGCGCGCCGTATAATAGTTAATTGAAGTTATTGTATTATTATTTGGAAGCGCGGCTTGGCAAAGGGCGTGAAGATCCAGCCATTTGTGCTGCGTTTTCTTCAAGGCGCGGTGGTAAAGATTGAAGCCATCAACATAAATAATGGTTTTCATATTTATAATGCACCTGAAATGCAAAAGGCCGCTGCGCAGAACGCAACGACCTTTTGGGCCTGCGGCACGCCGCAGGTGAGTTATTCTTTATGTATGTTTCAGGGCTGGCTCTGTCAATGGCGGCTGGCTACTCTTTGAGTGGCTGTTCCTTGACGCCGAGTGCATCGGCGAGGCGGACCTTGGCGGAGCCGGGGCGCAGGGGCTTGGGCTGGCCGGGGCCGGGGGCCCAGCCGCTGAGCGAGATCAGCTCGACCGTGGCGAGAACCTTGCCGTCTTCCCGGGCGAATCGTTCAGCGTAGAGGGCGGCGGCGCGCATCAGCACATCGCGTCGCAGAAAGGCGCGGGGGCGGCTCACCTGCGCGTTGGTCTCGCCCATGGCGCGCAGCTCGGCCAGCAGCGTGAGCGGATTGGCGTAGGCGACCGTGAAGTGATCGCTGTCCGACACCGGCATGGCAAAGCCCGCGCGCTGGAGCAGGCCGCCCGCGTCCCGCATATCGACCATGGGTGCAACGCGCAGCGAGACGCCGCCAGTGAGTTCCTCTTCCGCCTCGAACAGCACGCGGCGCAGCTCGAACAGCGTGTCGCCGCCGGGGAAGGCCGCCATGAACAGGCCGTCAGGCTCGAGCGCCCGGTTGATCTGGATGAGCGCGCCCGGCAGGTCGTTGGTCCAGTGCAGCAGGCCCGCCGAGACGACGAGATCGAATGATTCATCGGCAAAGGGCAGGAAATCCGCATCGCAGGCAACGCCGGTCGCCGAGCCCTTGAGCCAGCCCTCGGCGGGGTCGGCATAAACGATCGTCGCCTCGGGGAAGCGCTCGGCCAGCAGCTTGCCCAGCCGCCCGTCATGGCTGCCAAGGTCGAGAATGCGCTTGAACGGCCGGTTGATGAGCAACAGGCGGTCGGCGATGTCCTCGACCATCAGGTTCTTCACGAAATCCACAAAGCTGCCGGTCTCGGCCGCGCGCTGGCGCTGACGGCGGACCTGACGGCGGTCGAACATCTCGATGTCGGTGGGGGCGGAGGCGGTTTCCTTGGTCATGTTCGACCATATGGCGTGCTGACGCCGCCCGGCCAAGAGGGTTAAATGAAAACGCCATGCTTCGCTTCGCCATTGCCGGTTTTTGCCGCTCCGCCCGCTGGATCGTCGATCTGGTGCTGCCGCCGCGCTGCCCGGCCTGCGGCGTGACGGTTGAGACGCAAGGGACCTTCTGTGGCCCGTGCTGGGGCAGTTTGCGCTTCCTTGAGGCGGGGGAGGGCTGCGCCTGCTGCGGCGAGCCTGCCGGACGGCAGACAGCGTTCGACGGCTGGCGCTGCTGGCGCTGCCTGAGAGACCCGCCGTCGTTCGCCTGCGCCCGTGCGGCGTTCGTTTATGACGGAGCGATTCGCCGCGCCATTCTGGCTTTCAAGCACCGGGACCGGGGGGAACTGGCGGCCATGCTGGCCCGGCATATGGCGCGGGCCGGGATAAGCCTGCTGGAGACAGGCCAGATGGATGCGATGGGGGTGGTTGTTGTGCCGGTGCCGCTGCACCGCTGGCGGCTGTGGGTGCGCGGGTTCAATCAGGCGGCGCTGCTGGCGCGGGAGGTGGCGCGCCTGACCGGGCGAGACTGGCTGCCCGATGCGCTGGAGCGGGTGCGGATGACCCGCGCGCAGCAGGGGCTGAACCGGGCGGAGCGCCTGCGCAACCTGAGCGGCGCTTTCAGGGTGGCGCCGCGTCATCAGGAGCGCCTGCGGGGCCGCACCGTCATTCTTGTGGATGATGTGCTGACCACGGGCTCGACGGCGCAGCGCTGCGCTCAGGCGCTGCTCAAGGCGGGCGCGGGGGAGGTCCGGGTGCTGACGCTTGCGCGGGTTGCCGTCAACGCGCTTGAGGCCCTGCCCGAGAGCGGGGTTGCGGCGGATGCCCGCGCTATCCATATTGCCGGTGCTATCCGTATTGAATGAGTTCTCGTTTTTGGAAGGAGTGCCCTGTGGCGAACGTTGAAATCTATACGGCGGATTACTGTCCTTATTGCCACCGGGCAAAGGCGCTGCTCAACCAGAAGAACGTGGCGTTCACCGAGTACGACGTGACCGTGGACCGGGAAGGCCGGGCCGCGATGACGCAGCGCGCCAATGGCCGCACCACGGTGCCGCAGATCTTCATCAACGGCGCGCATATCGGCGGCTGCGATGACCTCTGCGAGCTTGAGGACAACGGCAAGCTTGATGCGCTGTTGCAGGCCGAAGGCTGACCCGCGCCATGTCTGACACCGCCATGTCTGACACCGCCATTTCCTCCCCCGTTCTCTCCCCCATTCTCTCCCTGGGCCTTCTGCAAATGACCTCCAGCATCGACCCGGAGGAAAACCGGGCGGCGCTGGATGCCGGGGTGCGCGATCTGGCTGCGCGCGGCGCGCAGTTCGTCATGACGCCGGAGATGACCGGGCTGCTCGATGGCAACAAGGAGCGCTTGCGCTCTCATGCGACGACCGAAGACGCGGATGCGACCGTGGCGCTGGCGCGCTCTCTGGCCAGCGAGCTGGGCCTCTGGATCTTGCTGGGCTCGCAGGCCGTGGTGGTGGATGACGCGCCGGACAGCCTGCTGGCCAACCGCTCGTTCCTGATCGGCCCGGATGGCGCGGTGCGGGCGCGCTACGACAAGATTCACCTTTTCGACGTGGACCTGCCCTCGGGCGAGCGCTACCGGGAATCGAACAGCTACCGGCCCGGCACGGAGGCGGTGGTGGCGCAAACGCCGTGGGGCATGCTGGGCCTGACGATTTGCTACGACGTGCGCTTTGCGCACCTGTTCCGCACGCTGGCGCAGGCCGGGGCAAAGCTGATTGCCGTTCCGGCAGCGTTCACCCAGGTGACCGGCGAGGCGCATTGGCACACCCTGCTCCGGGCACGGGCTATCGAAACGGGCTGCTTTATCGCGGCTCCGGCTCAGTCCGGGCGGCACAAGGATGGCCGCGCGACGTTTGGACATTCACTCGTCATTGCGCCGTGGGGCGAGGTT
Organism: Pseudomonadota bacterium; assembly: GCA_023427285.1. Lineage (GTDB taxonomy): Bacteria > Pseudomonadota > Alphaproteobacteria > Sphingomonadales > Sphingomonadaceae > Pedomonas. The sequence goes on along the minus strand of JAEZBH010000385.1, from coordinate 2,781 downwards.
CTGGCCGATGGCGGCACATCCCCCGGCGGCGTGCTGGCCCAGATCGATCTTTCTCTTGTGGACACGGCGCGGGCCAGAATTCCGGCCTTGCAGCATGACCGGGCCTTCGAGTTGGTTGAGGTGTGAGCGTTCATGATTGTCTATGATCTCAAGTGCGGCAAAGGCCATGTTTTTGAGGTCTGGTTCGGCTCTTCGTCAGACTATGACCAGCAGAAAAAGCGAGGCTTGCTGGAGTGCCCCTATTGCGGCGAGCGTTCGGTCGAAAAGGCGCTGATGGCGCCCAACGTCGCCGCCAAATCAAATCAGAAGCAGGAGCGGCCGGCAGGCCCTGCGCAGGCGGCAGCGCCCATGAACCGGTCTGTCGGGGCGGGCGGCGAGGCTCCGCCTGAAGTCGTCAAGGAAATGCTGGCCAAGCTGGCGGAGGTGCAACGTCAGGTCGAGGAGAGCTTCGACTACGTGGGCGACGACTTTGCGGAAGAGGCCCGCAAGATACATTTCGGTGAAACCGAGGAACGACCGATCTACGGCGAGGTTAATCTTGAAGAGGCCAAGGAACTGAAGGAGGTGGGCATCGATATCCTGCCCCTTCCGTTCCGCAGCCGACGCAAGCGTTTGAATACCTGAGCCCATTCGCCTTCTTCGCCGGACAGGCAGGCAACGGGACGCCAAGCGCCACGCAGCGCCCGGCCGTCAACCTGCGATATGCGCCCGGCCTGTCGGCAAGTTGGCACGGCCAGTCGGGAGAAGCGGAAATGACACGGAAATTTCCACGGGGGCTGTCTGATGAGCTGACAGGGGTGTCACGGCGCAAGGTTCTGGCCGGAGGGGCGGCTTTGGGTGCCCTGTCGCTCGTCCCCGCCGCTGTTCGCGCCCAGAGCGTTCAGCCTCCCAATATCGTCGTCACGCTGACCAATCAGGCCGGCCAGAGCCTGAAGGTGCAGGCGAGCGAGGGCAAGCCGTGGCCCGCCCCGTTCAATGGCCAGACCCGTTGGGAACTCACCCGCCCGTTGGGGTCTGAGAAGATCTGGATCAGTTTCGGCGCTGATACCAGCGGCCGGATGGACGTGTGGTTTTACGTGGCCTTCAGCACCGTGGCCAACAACGTGCTCGTGCCGCTCATCACAACCATCTCCGTCAACGGCCAGCCGCAGAACCTGTGGAAGCAAGGAACGCGCGTGCTGGTCCATGCCGTGCGCTCCACCTTGTGGCGTTGGCAGTCCGCGCCGCGTAAGTGGCAGTTCGACCGGATTCCCAATCTGGTCAGCCGCAACATCCTGCTGCGCCATTCCTCCGACAATCTCTCGCTGCCCCAGAACAAAACCCAGGCCGCGCTGGCGTCGGTTCCGGCCGGCGTGCCTTTCACCGACATTTACGGCAAGCTTGGCGGCACGCTGGTGAGCGATTTCCTTCGCGGCGCGTCTGCGGGCGGCGAGCGCGACACCATCGGCCTCATTCACGAAAGACACGCGCGCGTGATCGAGGAGGTGCTGAAGGGCAACATCGCCTACGCCCAGCAGGCGGAGCCCAGCCTTCAGGTCATTCAGGAGCTGATCGGCCAGTACCCCGGTTATTTCTTCTTCGATGTGGATACGGGAAAGATCCTCGATCCCACCGATTCCGGCCCCTTGGGCAAGTGCTGCTGGCACCGCAACCGGGCCGCCGCGCCGCCCGCCCGCTACATTCCGCAGGCGGGCACGAACAATGGCCAATATGGCCAGGGCACGGCCTCATGGGACATCGCCCACCCCCAGAACCACCATTATCTGCCCTACATCCTGACCGAAGATCCCTTTTACCTGCTCATGACCCAGATGAACGCAACGGCGGGCATCGGTTACGGCACGGGGCGCGCCCGTCCGGCCAACTACAAGGGCGTGGTGATCGAGGAAGAGCGCGGCCTCTGGTGGGGTTTGCGCAACCTTTTCTGGGCCGAGATGCTCACGCCCGCAGGCGGCGTGCCGCAGCCGTTCCTGCCGCGCAGCTATTTCAGCCAGGGCATCGACCAGACCTTCAGCTATGTGGCCAACACCTACAACAAGCAGTCGTATGATGACCTGATCCAGCGGTTCTGGGGCATGGCCGCGCTGATCTCGACCGAAGACAAGTACGTTGGCTACTCGTCGTTCATGAACGATTACGGGCATGAGGTTCTGCTGTGGATGTACCTGGCCGGGCGCAGCATCCCGCAGGCCTTCCTGATGTGGAAGTTGCAGAACCTGTTCAATCGCGTCCTGCTCTGGGGCGATTATGTGACGGGTTACCTTGGCCTTGTGCCGGGCATCATGACCATCGTTGCGCCCAAGCAAGGAACGGCGATGCCGTACAACACGCTGGATGGTTTTGCCCAATGGGTGACGGCGCAGCGTCAGGCGGCGGGTCTTGGCCCGCTCAGCCGCACCAACCCGAAGATCAACTTCAGCGGGTCTCTGCACCGCGACTGGCACATTTTCCAGGGCGTGCTCAACCTTCTGGAGCCCGCCAGAGCCAAGGGGCTGCCCATGCGGTTCAATCCGGCAGAAAAGTTCAATCAATTGATGGCCACCACCATCGATACCCGAACGGGCAAGCCTGTAGTCTTCCCGGTTGGCGCAACCTTCTACGCAAAGCAGGGCTTCTCTTATTAGGTGTGACGCCAAAGCCAGATGCCCCGGAGAGGTGGGAAATCTCTCCGGGCCCGCCCGCTCGTTCGGGTGAGGCCTGTTTTCATCCGCCCTGTTTCTCCGTCTTGCGCCCTTGGCCGTTTCATGCAAGATCGCGCCTATTGCCGATGATGTGACTCAT
>JAEZBH010000346.1 GCA_023427285.1 Pseudomonadota bacterium | reverse complement strand
CCCGCCAGCTGCGCAAGGAAAATCTGGCCGCCGCCAGCGTCACGCTCAAGCTGAAGACGGCAGGGTTCCAGAGCATTACCCGCTCGCGCCGCCTCGCCCGCCCCACCCAGACCGCCCGCGCCCTGCTGGATATTGCCTTGCCGCTGCTGACGCAGGAGGCCGATGGACGCCGCTTCCGCCTTGTCGGGCTGGGCGTTGCCGTGTGCCCGCTCCCTGAGGAGACCGCCGCGCTGACGCTTGATCTGGGCCCCGCGCCCGGCGCTGACAGCCAGAAGCGGCTGAAACTGGAATCGGCCATGGATGCGGTGCGCGACCGCTTCGGCACCACCGTTCTGGGACTGAAGCCGGGCGCGGCACCCCAGAAGCGCAGGCCCGATGACGGGAAGTCATGAATTCGCCTATAACCCTGCCGGACCTTCTTCCCCCCGGCCCTGTTGTTCACCTATAGACAGCGGACGAATAATTTTCAGGAGGATGGCATGAGCGTTGAGCAACGGTTGCAGGATCTCGGACTGAGCCTGCCGACCCCGGCAGCCCCGGCAGCAAACTATGTTCCCTACGTCATCAGCGGCAACCTGCTGGTGATTGCAGGTCAGCTTCCGCTCGGCCCGAACGGCATCGCCATTCATGGCAAGGTGGGCGACACCGTAACCACCGAGCAGGCAACCGACGCCGCCCGTCAGTGCGCGCTCAACCTCATTGCCCAGATGAAGGCCGCCGTTGGCGATCTGGAGCGCGTGGTGCGCGTGGTGCGTCTGGGCGGTTTCGTGAACTGCACGGACACCTACACGGATCAGCCCAAGGTGGTGAACGGCGCGTCCGACCTGATGGTCGCGGCGTTCGGCGACAAGGGCAAGCACGCCCGCACCGCCGTTGGCACGAATTCGCTGCCGTTTAACGTTCCTGTAGAAATTGATGCCATAGTAGAGATCGCCTGACGTCTGAAATCTTCAGGTGAAACGAGAGTCCAGTCGATCGATGTCAACGATACACCGCCTTCTTCAGGATTATGCGTCTTGGGTAACCGCCAGGCCCTTTGCCCGCGGCGGCAAGGCAGACCCCGCCAACGGGGTCGTGACGCATAGCGTGAAGGCGGTGGAGCGCGCCATCGCCGCCGGCCACGGCGTTGTGCTTGAAGCGCAGCTGAGCTTCGACAACGATGCCGTGGTGTTCGGCGAGGCAACGCTCGATCGACTGACCGACCTGCAAGGCGAGGTGCGCCAGTACAGCTCCGCCCGCTTGCAGGCCCTCAAACTGAAGGGCACTGACGAGACAGTGCAGTCTCTCTCGTCGCTGCTGCTGACGATCGGCGGTCGCACGCCCGTGCTCATTGATGCGCGGCGTCCTCCCAAGGACCCGCTGCCGCTGTGCTTTGCCATCCGCCGCGCCATGGAAGGCTATGGCGGCCCCATCGGCATCATCGCGCTCGACCCGCGCATCCTGCGCTGGTTCAAGGAGAATTCCCGCCGTGTCGCACGCGGGCTCGTCGCCACCGATCAGGCGCAGGGCCTGCCGTGGTGGGCGCGCTTCCGGCTGTGGCGCCTCTGGGCCATGTGGCGCGCCCAGCCGGACTTTCTGGCGGTCGATCTGCAAATGCTGCCCTCGCCCGTTGCCGATCACGCCCGCCAGCGCCTGAAAATCCCCGTGCTGGCCTGGACTGTGCAAACCGAGGCCGAGCGCGCCGTGGCAAAGCTTCACGCCGACAATTACATCTACGCCGGTGAGCTGCCCCTCAACCGCGACGCCGCCGCCGCCGCCACCGATACCCCCTTGCGCGCACTGGCCACCGCCTGAGGGAGAGCACCAGCATGGCTGGCCTGTTGCTCGACATTGTGTCCAGAGCCGCCGACATTCCGGTGGAGGACTGGCAGGCCTGCGCCGGCACCGCCAACCCCACCGTCTCGCACCGGTTCTTCGTGGCGATGGAGGAGAGCGGCAGCGCTTCCGCCCGAACGGGATGGAAGCCGCAGCACTTGGTGGCCCGCACGAAAGAGGGGCGCATCGCCGGTATCCTGCCCGCCTACCTCAAGTCTCACAGCAACGGCGAATATGTCTTCGATTACGCGTGGGCGGACGCCTTCGAGCGGGCGGGCGGAGACTATTACCCCAAGCTTCAAACCTGCGTGCCGTTCACGCCCGTGCCGGGGCCGCGCCTGCTGCTGGCCACTCCCGAGGCCGGGCCGCTGCTGCTGGCGGCAGCTGCCAACGCCGTGGAGAACAGCGGGCTGTCTTCGGCTCATGCCACCTTCATCGCCCCCGATCAGGTGGCGCTGTTCGAGAAGGCGGGCTGGCTGATCCGCACCGATCAGCAGTTTCACTGGCAGAACCGGGGCTATGCCAGCTTTCAGGATTTTCTCAATCAGCTTGCCTCGCGCAAGCGCAAGGCCATCCGCAAGGAGCGCGCCGAGGCGCTTGCCAGCGGGCTTGATATCCGCTGCCTGTCCGGTGCTGACCTGCGCGAGGAACACTGGGAGGCCATGTGGCGGTTCTATCAGCACACCGGCGCGCGCAAGTGGGGCACCCCTTACCTGACCCGCAACGCCTTTACTCGCCTTGCCGAAACCATGGCGGATGAAACCCTGCTGGTGCTGGCGTATCGGGAGGGCGAGGCGATTGCCGGGGCTCTCAACTTCATTGGAGAGGACACGCTCTACGGACGTTACTGGGGCGCAAGCGAGCACCACCCCTTCCTGCATTTCGAGGTCTGCTATTATCAGGCGATCGACTGGGCGATTTCCCACGGCCTTGCCCGTGTGGAGGCCGGAGCCCAAGGCGAGCACAAGCTGGCGCGGGGCTATGAGCCGACGCCCACTTACTCAGCCCACTGGATCAGCCACCCGGCGCTGCGCCGCGCCGTCGCTGATTTTCTGGAGCAGGAGCGCCGCAGCGTTGCCGCAGGCATCGAATACCTCGGCCAGTTCACGCCCTTCCGCCGCGGTCCTGTTGGCGGGGGCGGCGGCGAGGGCGAAGGCGATCACGACTGAGATTTGCTCAGTTCCCCAGCATGGCGAGCCACTCGCGCGCAAGGCGCTGGGCGTCGGCGATTTCCGCCGGGGTCATGTCTGCTGCCAGCGCGGCGCGGTCGGCCTGTGCGCTCTTGAGGCCCGCAAGGGCGGCCAGATTGTACCAGCGGTGCGCTTCAACAAGGTCAATGTCCACGCCATCGCCGAAGGAATAGGCGTTGCCGAGATCGTAATAAGCCTGAGGCTCGCCGCGACGCGCCGCTGCAAGCAGGTGCTCGACGGCAAGGCTACGCGACGGTTCGTGAGAATGGGCAGGCGATAGGGTTTGGGAGGCAATGGTGGGCTGCATCATGCCGGGCATTGCTCGTCTCCGTTGCTGTGAGGTGCATTCAACAACCGGACGCCACTAGACAGGGACGGCACTCGTGCCGCGTCTGCACTTTCCCCCGAGTTCAAGAATAAATGGTTAACGCCGGAGTGATTATGTTTTTGCGGCTTCTCCGGCAGCTTCTCCAGCGGCGGGAAGCATAGCCCAGCGCTCCACCGGCCCCAAGGCGGGGCCCTGCAATAACCTGCGTATTTTGCGCAAGCGGGGATGGGAGAAGGAAAATATCCTCTCCCCCTTCCCCGCATGGAGTGCCTCAACCCGCCAGCGGCTCGACGGCCAGATTGTCGATAAGGCGGGTGGTGCCAAGGCGCGCCGCCACGAACAAACGGGCCGGGCGGTCCAGCGCCGTCAGCGGCGCAAGCGATGCGGCATCGCGCAGCTCAAGGTAGTCCACCCGGTCAAAACCGGCATCCAGCAGCGCCTGCGCGCCCGAGGCGATGGCAGCGGCCACGTCCGCGCCGCCTGCGATCTGGTCGCGCACCTTGGCCAGCACCTGCGGCAGGGCGCTGGCAACGGCCCGCTGGTCAGCCGAGAGGTAGGCGTTGCGCGACGACATGGCGAGGCCGTCCGCCTCGCGCACGATCGGTGCGCCCAGAATCTCGATGCCCATGTTCAGGTCGGTGACGAACCGGCGGATGACGGCAAGCTGCTGGAAATCCTTCTCGCCGAAGATGGCGACATCCGGGCGCGCCATGTTCAGCAGCTTGGTGACGACCGTCGCAACGCCGTCGAAATGGCCGGGGCGATCATCGCCGCACAGGCCCGAGGACACGCCCGCAACGCTGATGTTGGTGGCAAAGCCATCCGGGTACATTTCCTCAACGCCGGGCAGGAACAAGACGTCGCAGCCCGCGCCTTCCAGCATTTCAGCGTCCTTGGCCTCCTGACGCGGATAGCGGCTCAGGTCCTCATTCGGACCGAATTGCTTCGGATTGACGAAAATACTTGCTACAACACGGTCGGCGTGGGCCTTGGCGGCCTCAACCAGCGAGAGGTGACCCTGATGCAGTGCACCCATGGTCGGCACCAGCGCGACGCGCAATCCGGCGGCACGCCAGCCGTTCACGGTTTTGCGCAGTTCCTCAACGGTCCGGACAATTTGCAGGCTGTTCATGATTTCGCAACTTCCGCGCCCAACATTGACACCGCCCGCTGTGTCGGCATTAACAGCGGTCAAATCAAGTAGGTTCGTACTCAGGACGCACACATGGCATCGCGCGCGCACATTATCGTTTTGGGCAATGAGAAGGGCGGGTCGGGCAAATCGACCACCGCCGTTCATATTGCCGTTGCCCTTCTTCACGCCGGTCTTCGCGTCGGCACGATCGACCTCGACGGGCGGCAGCGCAGCTTTGCCCGTTATCTGGAGAACCGCGTCAACTACCAGAAGCGGCACGCCCTGAACCTTCCGACGCCGGACTCCCTCATCTTCATGGATTCCACTGAGGAGGAAGACCGCGCCAAGCTGGAAGCCCAGCTGGCCGCGTGGTCGGAGATGATGGACGCCATCATCATCGACTGCCCCGGCCGTGACAGCACCCTCTCGCGCGTGGCCCACTCATACGCCGACACGCTTGTCACGCCGATG
>JAEZBH010000144.1 GCA_023427285.1 Pseudomonadota bacterium | reverse complement strand
ATGCCGTACTTCTCGGGGCGGCCCTGCGCCGAATGGTGGCGGCGGCAGGTCTTGATGGCGCATTCCACCGCCTCGGTGCCCGAGTTGGTGAAGAACATCGTGTCCGCAAAGGTGACGGCGCGCAGGCGCTCGGAGACCTGCTCCTGACCTGGAACACGATAGAGGTTCGAGGTGTGCCACAGCAGGTCGGCCTGACGCTTCAGGGCCTCAACCAGATGCGGGTGGCCATGACCGAAGGCGCTCACGGCAATGCCAGCGGCGAAATCCAGATATTTTCGCCCCTTGGACTCAAACACATAGCAGCCTTCACCACGGACCATCTCAATGTCCGCGCGAGCGTAGGTCGGCATCACCGGCGTGATCATGCTTGGCTCTCCAAACGACAAAAGGCGGTCCGGAGGGACCGCCAGGGTTCTCGCCGATTTAATGACGGCGAAGCGCTGTCGAGTCAATGGAACTGTATGGTTTTGCGCATCCCGGCGGAGGGTTCGGGCAGAGGGTTCGGGGCATGTTTTCTCCCCTCAAGCCTTGCCTTGACTTTTGGCGGCATTCGGCCCATGTGTGGCGGGCTGCCAGAGCAGCTTCGGAAGTCCTCCGGTCGCGTGACCGCCGCATTTTGCCTCGGGTTTGATACATCCCCATGGTTCGCGGCTGCCTATAAAGAGACTTCCCGATTCGACCGGCCATCCAATCACGCGGAGGGTCATACCCTCAACGCCGTGCGCCCTGCGGGCCGCGCGGCATGGCGATGTGCGTGTATGTGCCGTGTTCGGGTGCAGTCAGGCTTTCGCCACTGACATTCCATTGAAAGATACATGACAATTACGTTTTCGGGCCTCGGCCTTCATCAAACCCTTCTCCAGTCCCTCGCCAAGCATGGCTTTGAGACGCCGACGCCGATTCAGGCGGGCGCCATTCCCCATGTGATCGAGGGTCGCGACCTGCTCGGCATTGCCCAGACCGGTACCGGCAAGACGGCGGCTTTCGCCCTGCCGCTGCTGCACCGTCTGTTCAAGGAGCCGCGCCGGGTCAGCTACAAGCACTGCCGCGTGCTGGTGCTCAGCCCCACCCGCGAGCTGGCCAGCCAGATCACCGCCACGTTCCGCACGCTGGCGCAGGGCACGGCGCTGAAGATCGTCACCGTGTTCGGCGGCATGCCGATGGGCGCGCAGAAGCAGTCTCTGGCAGCGGGCGTTGACGTCCTTGTCGCCACGCCGGGCCGCCTGCTCGACCACATGGCTCAGGGCACGGTCAGCCTGTCCGAAGTTGAGGCCGTTGTCCTCGACGAGGCGGACCAGATGCTCGACATGGGCTTCATCCAGCCGCTGAAGAAGATCGTCTCGGCATTGCCGAAGAAGCGTCAGGGCCTGTTCTTCTCGGCCACCATGCCGCCGGCCATCCGTTCGCTGGCCGAAACCCTGCTGACCAATCCGGTGGAAGTCGCGGTTACGCCGGTCGCCAAGACCGCCGACAAGGTGGAGCAGCGCGTCATTCATGTCTCGCAGTCGCACAAGCGCCTGCTGCTGGTCGAGACGCTGCGCGACACGCAGGACATGGACCGGGCGCTGGTCTTTGCCCGCACCAAGCATGGTGCAGACAAGCTGGTGACGATCCTGACCCGCGCGGGTCTGGGCGCAGCGGCGCTGCACGGCAACAAGACGCAGGCGCAGCGCACCCGCGCGCTGGCCGGCTTCAAGGACGGCAGCATTCCCATTCTGGTGGCGACCGACATTGCCGCGCGCGGCATCCACGTCGATAACGTCTCGCACGTCATCAACTACGATATGCCGAACATCGCCGAGAGCTACGTTCACCGCATCGGCCGCACGGCGCGTGCAGGCGCGGCGGGCATCGCCATCTCGTTCGTCGATGACAGCGAGAAGCCGTACCTGAAGCAGATCGAGCGCCTCATCGGCCATTCGATCTTCGCCACCTCGCACAAGGGCAGCGAGCTTCCGGCGGAACTGGCTATGCCGGGGCCGCGTGAGCGGGCGCATGGCGAGGGTCGCGGCGAAGGTCGTGGTCGCGAAGGCCGCAGCTTCGAGGGTCGTGGTTCGGGCCGCAGCGAAGGCCGCCGTGATGGCGAGGGTCGTCGCGATGGGCGCGGTCGTGGTTCCGAGGGTCGCAGCGAAGGCCGCAGCTTTGAGGGTCGCGGCGAGGGCCGCAGCTTTGAAGGTCGCGGTGGTCCGCGTGGCGAGCGCAGCTTCGGGGAGCGTCCGGCTCGCAGCTTCGAAGGTCGCGGTGAAGGCCGTAGCTTTGAAGGCCGTGGCGAGGGCCGCAGCTTTGAAGGCCGCGGCGGTCCCCGCACGGAGCGCGGCTTCGGCGAGCGTCCGGCTCGCAGTTTCGAAGGTCGCGGCGAAGGCCGTAGTTTCGAGGGTCGCGGTGAGCGCAAGCCCGCAGGCGAGCGCAGCTTCGGCGAGCGTCCGGCTCGCAGCTTTGAGGGTCGCGGTGAAGGCCGTGGCTTCGAAGGTCGGGGCGAAGGTCGGGGCCGCTTCAAGGTACCGGCAGGCAAGGACGGCGGCAACGAGCGTCCGCGTCGCAATCGCGGCGCTGCCTGATCCAGCCAGATGCCTCTGGCATGAAAAGAAAGGGCCGGTTCCTTCGCGGAGCCGGCCTTTTTCTTTGTGTCTTGCCTGCTTGCAGGCGGTCGGGCTTGCCGGCTCAGGCTTTCAAGCGCCAGCCGGTGCGCAGCACGAAATAGGTGAGGCCGCCCAGGGCCAGGTTGATGGCGAGCAGGTAGAGCCCGCCCCAGGCAAGCGGTCCGTCGGACACGCCGAGGAAGCCGTAGCGGAAGCCGTCGATCACGAAGAAGAACGGATTGGCGTGGCTGATGGTGTTCCAGACGCCGCTGAGGCGGTCGAGCGTATAGAACGTGCCTGAAAGCAGCGAGAGCGGCTGGATGATGAAGTTGGTGACGGCTGCGCCATGGTCGAATTTCTCTGCCCACACACCCGTCAGGATGCCCATCAGCGACAGCATGGCCGAGCCCATGATGCCGTAATAAATCACGGCCCAGGGTTCGCGGATGGTGGGGTCTGCCCCCGGCCACAGGAGGAAGGCGAGCCATACCGCCAGTCCCACGGCAAAGGCGCGGGTCACGCCGCCGCCCACATAGGCCAGCAGCAACTCGCCGGGCGAGAGCGGCGGCATCAGCGTATCAACGATGGTGCCCTGCACCTTCGCGATGAGAATGGACGAGGACGTGTTGGCAAAGGCGTTCTGCAACATGGCCATGGCGATGAGGCCGGGGCCGAGGAAGGTTGCAAGCGGCACCCCGAGGACGGTTTGGTCGGCGCGTCCCATCGCCACGGTGAAGATGGCGAGGAACAGCAGGGTCGTGACCGCCGGAGCCCAGATCGTCTGGGTGTGAACCTTCAGGAACCGTCGCACCTCCTTCAGGTAGAGGGTGCGGGTGCCGTACCAGTTCAGTACGCCGATGCGCGGCTGACCCGGCGGATAGAAATGGGTCGCAGAACTGCTTGCCGGGGTGCCGGGGGCCGGGGTGGGACTGGTCATGAACCTGAATTTCCTCAAATTACGCGCGTGAGTAGTGCTAGCGCGCCGTCTTTCTGCCGACAAGGTCTCGCTATTTGGACAGAGTTTCCCTATGTAGAGGGCGAATATCTCAAGTGAGGTTCTTTGTATGTCCTGGACCGACGAGCGGATCGAACTTTTGAAGCAACTCTGGGAGAAGGGCTCGTCCGCGAGCCAGATCGCAGAAGAGCTTGGCGAAGGTGTGACCCGCAACGCCGTCATTGGCAAAGCGCACCGTCTGGGCCTGAAAGCCCGTCCGTCTCCGGTGAAGGCCGGCGCGCCCAAGAAAGCTGCGGCTGTCGCGCCAAAGAAGCCGAAGGTGGTCACGAAGCCCAAGCGGGTGACCCTGCTCGACCTTTCCGACAAGATCTGCAAGTGGCCCCATGGCCACCCCGGCGATGAAGATTTCCACTTCTGTGGCAAGAACGTGCAGCCGGGCTTCCCCTACTGCGGGGAGCACTGCGCCGTTGCCTATCAGGCGCAGCTGCCGCGTCGTGATCGCCGCCCGCTGCCGCCGCTGGCGCCGCGCCGCTAAGCGACCGATCTCATTCGGATGATCCGGAGTAAGGGCCGGGGAATGCCGGGCTGATGCGTCAGCTCTGGGGTTCCCTGGCCTTTCCCTTTTTGGGCGATGCGGGCGCTTTTTCTTTCTCGATGCGCGTGAAGGACTCGATCGGGCAGCGGCTGCCGGAGCGCGCCATAATCATGTCCAGTCCGCCGCACAGCTGCCGGTTGGGCGTCGTGCGGTAGTAGAAGCCGTCGTAGAACGACAGGCCGGGACAGGTGTTCTGGAGGCGCATCTCGTAATAGATGTTGCCGCGCATCCGCAGATGGATGGTGCGATCGTTGCGGATGACCGAATCACGGATGTCGTCGATTGAAATGCACTGAACCTGTCTCTCTTCCGCCGGAGAGGGGGCAGAGAGCTGCATGTGCTGCTCGGGCTGTCGGGCCTTCGGGGTCTCGTCCGCCATGCTCTGGGGGGCATCTGCGGCCACGCCCGGCACCTTGATGACAGGGCGCATGTAATTCTGCGGTTGAGCGTGCGCCGGCAGGCCCGTGCCGAGCAGAACCAAAATCGCCATGGTAAAGCCGACCCGCATCGAACCTCATCCGGAAGTATTCATTCACGCCTTATGCGTTGCGGCGTGAATAGGGTGTTAACCGTTGCGCGCCGCCCATTTGGCTACCGGGCCATTTGGCTGCCGGGGCGGCCCTGGGGGAGCAACCCCTGCCCCTAGCGTGGTTGCTAAGCCGTTACAATATGGCTGAACGGAGGGAAAGGCGGGGTGCGCTTGTCTCGGGGCTGGCATGACCGCCGCCTGATGGTGTATGTTCCTGTTTTGTTCATGGAGGGCGGAATGAAGCGGGTCACGCGCGACGAGCTTGAGCTGATGCTGGGCGTTTTTCTACGGGTCGTGCCGCAATGGGTGCGCCGGGCCTATGCGGGAAAGACGCCGGATGAACAGGATCGGGGCGCTGAAGTGCTGGCCGCGCAGTTGGCCCAGCGGTTGGAGCGTTTTCAGATTCATGCGCCAAGGCCGGATGAAGCGGCAGACACCCACCCGCCCACGCAGCGCCAGAGCGGCACCACCTGAGTCGATCACGGCGAATCAGGTGCTGTTGCGGGTAGTCGGAAAAATTATATCGGCTGGCGAATCGCATGGAGCTGATTCGGCCTTGCCTTCAGTGATTCGCTCTTCGCAGCGCATCAGGAGGGCGGAATCGGGCGCAATGGCGGAATAAGCCGAAGCGCGCGCCGGGGCCATCTGTCGAATTTTGGTGGAAAGCGGGAAATTGGGGGCAGATGGTGCTGCTGAGTGGGATTGAACCACCGACCTCTCCCTTACCAAGGGAGTGCTCTACCACTGAGCTACAGCAGCCCGCTATCTGGAAGCGAGAGAATCTCGCGTCCCGAACGTCTCGGGTGGGCGGTCTATTGCCGTTAGCGCCGCGGCTTGTCAAGAAAAGGTGAGCGTTAAACGAGGAAATTTATGTCGAACGATTCAAAACAGGCATCTGAGAAGCAAAAGAGGCTGGCGGAGGCCCTTCGGGCGAACCTCCGCCGACGCAAAGAGTTCGTACGCTCGCGCAATAATGCTAGTCAGGATGCAGGAGTTGCGAGCGCTGATTCGATTGCCGAGGTCACTTCGGGCGAATCAGGCGATACCCGGGTGCCGAAATAGCCGATCAGGCGGCCGTCGCGCCCGATCAGGTACTTGTGAAAGTTCCACTTGGGCTCCGAGCCGGGGCCCAGCGTCTCTCGCGCCCACCGGAACAGGGGGATAGCCTCGTCCCCCTTCACGCGGGCTTTCTCGGCCAGCGGAAAGCGAATGCCGAAGGTGGTCTCGCAGAATTCCTCCACCTCCTTGTTTGATTTGAACTCCTGATCGTTGAAATCGCCCGAGGGCACGCCGATCACGGTGAACCCTTGCGCCGCGTACCTGGTCTGGAGCGTCTGGAGGCCCTCGTACTGGGGCGTGAACCCGCATTTGGAGGCGGTGTTCACCACCAGCATGACCTTGCCCTTGAACTGGGCCAGCGGCATCGGCTCGCCGTCAATGGCCGTCAGGGTGAAGTCGTGTGCTGTGCGCCCGTCCGGCGCGGTCTTGGGTTCTGCATGCACGGCATAGCTGTAGGCAAAGCCGCCCGTCAGCAGCGCGGTCGCAACGGTGGCGATCTTCCTGAACATCCCTTCATCCCTTCCGGTGTGTTTGGACCGGCAGAGTATAGGGCGCAGCGGCGGGGCGAAAGGGGCTGGCCGAGGGGGCTATGCTCCCTTGCGCTCCTCCGTTCGTTCATGGGTTCGCACAGGGAGGCAGGCTTTCCATACAAACAGACCCCGCAGGATAGCCGCCCGCAGGGTCTGTTTAGAAAGGCACTTTGTTCGACATTAGAGCCGAGACGAAACATACAGCCAACGAGGCTGGCGGCGCAACATGGTGATGGTCGAATACCCCAGAGCGCCTGTTGGTTTCTGTGCGGGTCATCGATTAATTTCTTTTAATTATAATAAGTTACGACCATGAGGCTGTTGCAAGGAGTGCCGCCGCTTGTTTTCATGATCTTGCCCGCTCGGCTGTTGATAGCTCCGATGGAGAAACCCGTCGGCAACGGCCGACATCCGCGATCTGTGGAAATCAGCGGGTTAGAAAGGAGCACTCTTGTCGACAGCAGAGCTGCTGACAGTGATTATATCGCTGTTGGCGCTGTTGATATCGGCAATCCGGCTTGGGTTGGCGATTGATCGGCGTCACCGGGACTGATCTGTCAGCGGGGGAATGGCCGGGCGATGTCTCAAAAGGGGCATTGTTCGGCCCCTCCGGCGTCAGCCGACAAAGAAAAGGGCTGTGCCCTCTCTGCAAGGACACGGCCCTTTGAAAAGAATGGGGTGCAGGAGACAGAGTCCCCTGCAAAACCCCTAGCTAAACCAACTCACAGCGCCCGGGTGGCCTCAGCCAGCCAGGCGCGGGTGTCGTCCGGCACCAGCGGAGCCAGCGTTTCGGCAACGCGGCGGTGGTAGGCGTTGAGCCAGTCTTTCTCCTCTCCCGTCAGCAGGGCGGGTTCGACGAGGGCGAGGTCAATGGGAGCGAGCGTCAGCGTCTCGAAGCCGAGCATGGTGCGCTCGTCGCCCTCGCGCGGGTCGGGCTGCACCAGAACGAGGTTTTCGATGCGGATGCCGTAGGCCCCGGTCTTGTAGTAGCCCGGCTCGTTGGAGCAGATCATGCCCGGCTCCAGCGCGATGTCGGAGGAGGCCTTGGCGATGCGCTGCGGCCCTTCGTGGACCGACAGGTAGCTGCCAACGCCATGCCCGGTGCCGTGATCGTAGTCGAGGCCAGCCATCCACAGCGGCAGTCGGGCGAGCGAGTCGAGCTGGCGGCCATTGGTGCCTGCGGGGAAGCGGGCGGTGGCGAGCGCGATGTGCCCCTTCAGCACGCGGGTGAAGCGGTCGCGCTCCTCTGCGCCCGCCTTGCCCACCGCCACGGTCCGGGTGACGTCGGTGGTGCCGTCGAGATACTGGCCGCCTGAATCGATCAGGAACAGCTCGCCCATTTTCAGCGGACGGTTGGTCTCGGGGGTGGAGCGGTAGTGAACGATCGCGCCGTTTGCGCCCGCGCCGGTGATGGCGGGGAAGCTGACATCGCGGAACAGGTTGGCTTCCTGCCGGAAGGCCAGCAGGCGGGCATCGGCGTCCAGTTCGGTGACGGTGCCCTTCGGAGCCTCGACAGAGAGCCAGTGCAGGAAGCGGCTGAGGGCCGCGCCGTCGCGCACGTGGGCGGCGCGGGTGCCGCTGATCTCGACCGGGTTCTTGCGCGCCTTGGGCAGGATGCAGGGATCGCGCCCTTCCACGATCTGCGCGCCCGATTTCTCAAGCTGTTCGAACACGGCGAACACGGTGGTCTCCGGGTCCACCAGCACGCGGGCGTTGCTTGCGCCCAGCTCGGCCAAGCGGGTGGCAAAGGCATCGCGCGGATGAATGGCAACGCTGTCGCCCAGTGCTGCGCGGGCGGCGGGCGTTACCTTCTCGATTTCCGTAAGCAGCTCGGCGCTGCCATCGGCAAAGCTGAGGGCAAAGGCGCGGGCAACCGGCGTGCAGGCCACGTCCGTGCCGCGAATGTTGAGGAACCACGCCACGGAATCGAGCGCGGCGATGACAGCGGCGTCCGCCCCGGCGCGGGAGACGGCAGCGGCGGTTGACGTCAGCTTGTCGGCAAGGCTTGCACCGGCATATTCGGCCTCGTGCGGCTGGATCGGGTCCAGCGGCGGGCGGGGCTGATCGGCCCATATGGCGTCGATGGGGTTGGTCTCAACCGCCACCAGTTCCGCACCGCGCGCGGCCAGCGCCCGGCGGGTCGCCTCCACCCACGCACGGGTGTGATACCACGGATCAAAGCCGATCTTCTGGCCGCTTTGTGCCCTCTCGCCCAGCCACTGGGTGGGGGAGGTCTCGGGCACGCTCTGATATTCGTAGAGGCTGCCGTCCACCTGGTCGCGCACCTGAAGGGTGTAGCGTCCATCGGTGAACACGGCGGCGCTGTCCGACATCACCACCGCGCCGCCCGCCGAGCCGCTGAAGCCGGTCAGCCAGTGCAGGCGCTTGGCATATTCGCCAACATATTCGCTCATGTGCTCGTCGGTGAGGGGGACAACGAAGCCATCCAGCCCCCGCTGCGCCAGTTCGGCGCGCAGCGCGGCCAGTCGTTCTGCTGCAATCGGCATGATGAAATCCTTCATGATCATAAATTTTACATAGGACTCCCGCCTACCTTCCGACAAGGGACACCAGGGTGTAGCATCACGCACAAAGCTGAGATGCCATGGGGGGTGATTCACATGATCAGGTGGTTAAGCCTGGGGGCGGTGCTTGCGCTTGGCACGGGTTGCGCCCAGATGTCTCAATCCCCGCAGGAGAGGACCGGACGCATGACGACCGCACCGCAGACCGCCCAGATGCAGCCCCAGCCGCCCGTGGCAAAGCAGAAGCCATACAGCTACACCCGCCACGGCTACACCGTTGAGGACCCGTGGCACTGGCTGAAGGACCCGAACTACCCGGACGTTGAGGATGCGGAGGTGCTGGACTACCTGAAGGCCGAGAACGCCTATTTCGAGGCGCAGATGGGCCCGTACAAGCCGCTCATTGAGACGGTGTACGAAGAGCTGAAGGGCCGCCTGAAGGAAGACGACTACAGCGTTCCTGCCCGCGAGGGAGCATGGGAATACTGGTGGCAGTACCAGCCGGGCGCGCAGTACCGCGACTGGTACCGGAGGGCGGTTTCTGGAGGCGAGGCCGAGCTGCTGCTGAGCGAGCCGGCGCTTGCCGAGGGGCTGGAGTATTTCCGGCTGGGCGCGATCGAGGCCAGCCCGGACGGCAAGCTTCTGGCTTACTCCGCCGACACCAACGGCTCGGAGCGCTTCACGCTCAAAGTGAAGGATCTGGACGCGAAGGCCGATCTCGATTTCGAGATTCCCGGCACCATCGGCGAGATTGTGTGGAGCGCGGACTCGAAGGGCTTCTTCTACACGCTAGTGAACGAGAACTGGCGGCCCTACGTGGTGAAGTATCACCGTCTGGGCGGTGACGTGGCGCAGGACGCCGTGATCTTCGAGGAGGCCGACGGCGGCTTCTTCGTCGGCATCGACGAGACCCAGAGCAAGCGCTTCCTCACCATCACCACGGCGGATCACGTGACCTCAGAGGTGCATCTGGTACCGCTTGCCGAGCCGCTGGCCAAGCCGGTGATGGTCTCGCCCCGCAAGACCGGGCGGGAGTATCACGTCGATGAGCGCGAGGGCACGCTCTACATCCGCACCAACGACACCCACACCAACTTCCGTGTGGTCACTGCCAGCCTCGATAATCCGGGCGAATGGCAGGAGCTCATACCGGGCTCTGATCAACACTATATCCGCGACCTGACCTCGTTCAAAAACGCGCTGGTCATTGAGGAGCGGCTGAACGGCCTCGATCAGATCCGCGTGCGCGATTACGCGGGCCGCGAGCATTATGTGGCGCTGCCCGAAGCGGCTTACACGGTCGAGCTGGACGAGAACCGCGAATACGAACTGGCGGCGCTGCGTCTTGCCTATGAGTCGATGGTCACGCCCGACACCGTGTTCGATTATGATCTGGAGAAGCGCCAGCTCGTCACCCGCAAGGTGAAGGAAATCCCGAGCGGCTATGACGCCAGCCAGTACGAGACCGTGCGCTTCATGGCCGAAGGGCGCGACGGCGTGCAGATCCCGGTCTCGGTTGTGTACAAGAAGGGCTTCAAGCGCGACGGCAGCCAGCCGGTGCATCTCTACGCCTACGGTGCTTACGGTCATGCCATTCCGCCGGGATTCTCGGCCTCCCGGCTGTCGCTGCTCAACCGGGGCTTTGCCTACGCCATCGCCCACATTCGCGGCGGCGACGACATGGGCTACCAGTGGTATCTCGACGGCAAGCTGGAGAAGCGCCAGAACACGTTCAACGACTTCGTGGATGCCGCCAAGGGCCTGATCAAGCAAGGTTTCGCGTCAGAGGGGAATATCTCCATCTCCGGCGGCTCGGCAGGCGGCGAGTTGATGGGCGCCGTTGCCAACATGAACCCGGAGCTGTGGCGGGCGGTTGTGGCGCACGTGCCGTTTGTTGACGTGCTCAACACCATGCAGGACGAGAGCCTGCCGCTGACGCCGATGGAATGGCCGGAGTGGGGCAACCCGATTGTGGACAAGGCCGCGTTCGAGACCATTCGCGCCTACAGCCCCTACGACAACATCGAGGCCAAGGCCTATCCGCCGCTGCTCATCACCGGCGGGCTGAACGATCCGCGCGTCACCTACTGGGAACCGGCCAAGTGGGCGGCAAAACTGCGCAACGTGAAGACCGACGACAACCTCTTGCTGCTCAAGACCAACATGGGCGCAGGCCACGGCGGCAAGTCAGGCCGCTTTGCCAGCCTTTACGAAGTGGCGGAGGAATACGTCTTCATCCTGAAGGCGTTTGACATGGCAGAGACGAAGTAACTTCTGACGTTAAGCGCCGCCCCGACACTTCCCGCGGGGTGGCGCTTTGCCAGACAGGGGGAAGCCATGGCCCAGACCTACGAAGTGCCGCTTGCCGTGCAGCCGGAGGATATCGACGAGCAGGGCCATGTGAACAACGTGGTTTACTTGCGCTGGGTGCAGGAAGCCGCCACGGCGCACTGGATGGCCCGGGCCACGCCTGAGGAACTGGTGCGGTGGATGTGGGTCGAAGCGCCACGAGATTGATTACATCTCGCCTGCGCTGCCGGGTGATGTGCTGGTGGCCCGCACGTGGCTGGGCGAGATGCGCGGGGCGCGTTTTGATCGCTACGTTGAGATCCTGCGCGGAACGGATAACGAACTGCTCGCCAAGGCCAGGACGACATGGGTGCTGCTGGATGCCGCCGCCCAGCGCGTTGCCCGCGTGCCGAAGGATTTCGTCGCGCGCTTTCGGGACGACGAGTGGCCTTCCTTGAAGTAGCGCCGCCGGTCAGCAGACGTCGCAGGCTTCTTCCCACGGCGGGTTCTCGCCCCACAGCCCTTTCAGGAAATCGACCAGACGCCGCACCTTGGCCGACACATGCCGGTTGGGCGGATAGACGGCGTAGATGCCGAACGGCTGGGCGGCGTAGTCTTTCAAAATCGGCACAAGACGGCCTTGGCGAATATCTTCCGCCGCAAGGAAGCTGGGGCCGGCGATGATGCCGTCGCCCTTCACGGCGGCGGCGCGCAGCACCTCGCCGTTGTTGGCGATGATGCGGCCCGAGACGGCCACCTGAATCGGGCCGCCGGTTTCGGGATCGCGGAAGCTCCACTCCTGCGCCGGGCCGAGGTTGGAGTAGCGCAGGCAGTGGTGTTGCAGCAGTTCGCGCGGGTGCTTGGGCTCGCCGAACTGTTCCAGATATTTGGGCGAGGCGCAGGTGACGGTACGGGCTGATGACAGCTTCACCGCAATGAGGTTGGAGTCCTTCAGCCGGCGCGAGATGCGGATGGCAAGGTCGAACCCTTCTTCAACGATATCCACCACCCGGTCGTTCAGGGTCAGCTCCAGCGACAGCTCGGGGTGCTGCTCCATGAAGTCCGATAGAGGCCAGCCGAGGTT
>JAEZBH010000085.1 GCA_023427285.1 Pseudomonadota bacterium | reverse complement strand
CACACGATCAAGGGCACCTGCGGCTTTCTGGGCCTGCCGCGCCTTGAGTCGGTGGCGCACGCGGCGGAAAACGTGCTGGGCAACTTCCGCGACGGCAAGCTGACGGTGAATTCCGAGCTGGTGTCGCTGATTCTCCAGTCGCTGGACGCGATCAAGGTGATTCTGCGCGGGCTGGAAGCAACCGGAACTGAGCCCGAAGGCGATGACGCCATGCTCATCGCCATGCTGGACGAGGCTGCCGAGGGCAAGCTGTCCGCAGCGCCAGCGGCCGAGCCGGTGGTCGATGCAGACACCGCCCGCTCGGAAACCGAGAAGCTGCTGGGCCGGGCGCTGAAGCCGGGCGAGGTCTCGCTGGAAGAGCTGGAAGCAGCTTTTGCCAACGCGCCCGGACCGGAAGAGCTTGCCCCCGAGGCGACTGCTCCGGCTGCGGCCGCCGCAACGCCCGCCAAGGCTGCCGCTGCTGCCGTGGCCGCGGTTGATCCGGGCGAATCGAAGGCGGCCAACCAGAGCATCCGCGTGTCGGTCGATCTGCTTGAAGACCTGATGAATCTGGTGTCCGAGCTGGTGCTGACCCGCAACCAGCTGCTCCAGATCATGCGCCGCAACGAAAACAGCGAATTCACCGTGCCGTTGCAGCGCCTGTCCCAATGCACCACCGAGTTGCAGGAAGGCGTGATGAAGACGCGCATGCAGCCGGTGGGCAACGCCTGGCAGAAGCTGCCGCGAATCGTGCGCGACCTCAGCCACGAACTGGGCAAGAAGATCGATCTGGACATGCACGGCGCGGAAACCGAGCTGGACCGCCAGGTGCTGGAGCTGATCAAGGACCCGCTCACCCACATGGTGCGCAACTCTGCCGACCACGGCATCGAGATGCCCGCCGACCGCGCTGCCGCAGGCAAGCCGGAGACGGGCCGCATCCGCCTGAACGCCTTCCATGAAGGCGGTCACATCATCATCGAGATCATCGACGACGGCCGGGGCATCAACACCGACCGTATCCGCCAGAAAGTGCTCGAGAACGGCCTTGTCAGCGAAGCCGAGCTGGAGGGCATGTCGGAGAACCAGATCCAGAAGTTCATCTTCCATCCGGGTCTCTCGACGGCGGAGAAGGTGACTTCGGTTTCGGGTCGCGGCGGCGGCATGGACGTGGTGCGCTCCAACATCGAGAAGATCGGCGGTACCGTCGAACTCGAGTCGCGCATGGGCCATGGCAGCCGCTTTGCCATCAAGATCCCGCTGACGCTGGCGATCGTCTCCTCGCTGATCGTGGGCTCGGGGCCGGAGCGCTTCGCCGTTCCGCAGATCTCGGTGCTGGAGCTGGTGCGCGTGATGAGCGGCGGCGAGCACATCATCGAGCACATCAACAGCACGCCGGTTCTGCGTCTGCGCAACCGCCTGCTGCCGCTGGTGCGTCTGGACAGCGTGCTGGGCCTGACGTCCGCCAAGTCTGACGACGCCGCCAACGACAACGATCACTGCTTCGTGGTGGTGGCCCAGGTGGGCGCGTTCACCTTCGGCATCGTGGTCGATGAGGTGTTCGACACCGAAGAAATCGTGGTCAAGCCGATGGCGCCGATTCTCAAGGGCCTGTCGGTCTATTCCGGCACCACCATTCTGGGCGATGGCAGCGTCAT
The DNA here is from genome assembly GCA_023427285.1 of Pseudomonadota bacterium. Taxonomy (GTDB): domain Bacteria; phylum Pseudomonadota; class Alphaproteobacteria; order Sphingomonadales; family Sphingomonadaceae; genus Pedomonas. The sequence continues at coordinate 2,517 of JAEZBH010000085.1, read as the reverse complement.
CATGATCCTTGATCCAAACGGCATCGCCAAGGCAACCGCAGCCGTTCAGGACAGCGAAGCCAGCGACACGCTGGAGATGAAGGGCCGCGCAACCGACGGCGAGCAGGAATCCATGCTGGTGTTCCGCGCCGGTTCGGACAGCCCGAAGGCCGTGCCGCTCTCGCTCATCGCGCGTCTGGAGGAAATCGACGTCTCCACCATCGAGCACAGCCATGGCCGTGCGATGGTGCAGTATCGCGGCAACCTCATGCCGCTGGTGACGGTGGACCCGTATCTCCAGCTGAAGGACGAGGGCCACCAGTCCGTGCTGGTGTTCGCCGACGGCGATCACGTCATGGGCCTGGCCGTGGACGAGATTCTCGACATCGTCGAGACCGAGCTGAAGGTGGAGCTGACCGCCGACATGCAGAACGGCCGTCTGGGCACGGCGGTTGTGGCGGGCAAGATCACCGAGATCATGGATATCGGCCACTATCTCAAGCAGGCGTTCAAGGACCACATCAAGTCCAAGTCGGGCGAGGGCCAGATCGTCAGCCGCCGTCAGCCGCCGCGCGTGCTGCTGGTGGACGACAGCTCGTTCTTCCGCAACATGCTGAAGCCCTTGCTGCGGGCCGGTGGCTACGAGGTGACGTGCGTTGCCTCCGCCGAGGAGGCGCTGGCGCTGCGCGACAAGGGCACCAGCTTTGATCTCATCATCTCGGATATCGAGATGCCGGGCCTGAACGGCTTCGAGTTCGCCGAGGAAGTGCGCCAGGAGGGCCGCTGGGCCAGCGTGCCGATGGTGGCGCTGTCGTCTCTGGCCAGCCCCGCCGACTTCGATCGCGGACGCGAGGCCGGGTTCAACGATTATGTGGCCAAGTACGATCGGGATTCGCTGCTGAGCGTACTTGAGGAACAGCTGGATTTCGCCCGCAGCGCAGCCGCCTGAGTGACGAGGGAGTAAACAGTCATGCAAGAAGGTTCCAAGGACTTCGTCACCATCCGTCTGGCCGGTCAGCTGCTCGGCATCCCGGTGCTGCTGGTGCAGGACGTCATCAAGCTCCAGAACATGACCCGCGTGCCGTTGGCGCCGCCATGGGTTGCGGGTGTTCTGAACCTGCGCGGCCGGATCGTGACCGCCATCGACCTGCGCGAGCGCCTCGGCATGGTGTCGCGCAAGGTCGGCGAGTCCGCGACCATGAGCGTGGTCGTGGATTTCAAGGGCGAGTCTTACTCGCTGCTGATCGACAGCGTTGGCGAGGTGCTGAGCCTGCCGGATTCGCTGTACGAGAAGAACCCGGTCACGCTCGATCAGCGCTGGCGGGAGGTGTCTGACGGCATCTACCGCCTCGATGACGAGCTGCTGGTGGTGCTCGATGTGCGTCGCGTTCTGGATCTGGATCGTGCCGCCGCAGCTTGAACAGCTGTAAGGTCTTAACTCGGCGGCAAGTTTTGCGTCCCTATTCTGTCGTCAAGAAGTTCTGGGGAGTGATAATTCAATGAAGTCCTGCTTGGTTGTTGATGACTCGAAGGTGATTCGCAAGGTTGCCCGCCGGATTCTGGAGGATCTGGAATTCGAGATCGCCGAGGCTGTGGACGGACAGGATGCCTGGGAGCAATGCCAGGCGTCGATGCCGGACGTCGTTCTGCTCGACTGGAACATGCCGGTGATGAACGGTCTGGACTTTCTGAAGACCCTGCGGTCATCCGATTACGAAAAACAGCCGATGGTGATTTTCTGCACCACGGAAAATGATATGGCTCACATTCGCGCGGCGCTTGAGGCCGGTGCGGATGAGTACATCATGAAGCCCTTTGATCGCGAGATCATCGAGGCGAAGTTCGCGCAGGTTGGTCTCCTCTGAGGGAAGCCGACAGCGCGAGTGTGTAATGTTGCGTTTGTCGTGAATGCCGCGTCAGCGGTCTGAGGGTTGAGCAAATGGCTGTATCAGCGTTGGACGGGACCAATGGAAAGAGGCAAGCGCCTCCTCCTAATCACGTCCGGGTTATGGTTGTGGACGACTCGGCCGTCATTCGTGGCATTCTCTGCCGCTGGCTCGAAGACGACCAGCTGATCCGTGTCGAGGCGACCGCCCACAACGGCCTGGCGGCGCTGCGGCAGGCGCAGACGCAGCGTTTCGATGTCATCGTGCTCGACATCGAGATGCCTGAAATGGATGGCCTCACCGCTCTCCCCCAGCTGCTCAAGGCGCAGCCGGGCGTGCAGGTCATCATGGCCTCGACCCTGACGCTGCGAAACGCGGATATCTCGCTCAAGGCCCTCAGCCTTGGCGCTGCGGATTACATCCCGAAACCCCAGAGCACCGGCATCATCACCAACGGCATCGATTTCCGGCGCGAGCTGCTGGAAAAGGTGAAGGCGATGGCGCAGGTGGCCCGCCGCGTGCGCGGCGAGCCCATGATCGACTTCGAGGGCAAGGGCCCGGTTGATGGCCGGTCTTCCGATGCCCGCTCGCCTCTGGCGCGCCTGACCGCCAGACCCGGCGGCAGCGCGGCAAGAGCCCCGGTGCGGGGGAC
>JAEZBH010000071.1 GCA_023427285.1 Pseudomonadota bacterium | reverse complement strand
GGTCAAGACCCTCCTTCAAAAAGCCCCTTACCAACCTTGCCCAACACCTCCACCTTCGCTAATGTCCGCCTCGAACATTTAGAGAACATGCATTATGGCAAAACCTCAGGTCCGTTACGTCTGCCAGTCTTGCGGCTCGATTCAGGCCAAGTGGATGGGTCAGTGCCCGGATTGTCAGGGCTGGAACACACTTGAGCAGGAAGCCTCGCAAGCGGCAACGCCGTTTGCGAACAAGCACAACCTGCGCGGCGGCGGACGGCGGATCGAGCTTGCCAGCCTCTCCAGCGACTCTGAGCCTGCACCCCGCCGCCCGACCGGCATGAGCGAGTTCGACCGGGTTCTGGGCGGCGGTTTGGTTCCCGGCTGCGCGGTGCTGATCGGCGGCGATCCGGGCATCGGCAAATCCACCATCCTGCTTCAGGTGGCGGCCCGCATCGCCAGCAACGGCGGCTCGGTCGTTTACATCTCGGGCGAGGAAGCGGTCGATCAGGTGCGCCTGCGCGCAGATCGTCTGGGCGTGGCGGACAGCCCGGTGCAGCTTGGCGCCGGCACGGCGGTGCGCGACATTCTCACCACCCTTGAGTCAGAGCCTGCCCCCACTCTGCTCATCATCGATTCGATCCAGACGCTTTATTCCGATCAGCTTGAGGCCGCGCCCGGCACGGTCAGTCAGGTGCGCGCCGCCTCCCATGAGTTGATCCGCTACGCCAAGACCAGCGGGGCATCGCTCATTCTGGTCGGCCACGTGACGAAGGACGGCCAGATCGCTGGTCCCCGCGTGCTGGAGCACATGGTCGATACCGTTCTCTACTTCGAGGGCGAGCGCAGCCATTCCTTCCGCATTCTGCGCGCCGTCAAGAACCGCTTCGGCGGCACGGATGAGATCGGCGTGTTCGAGATGCAGGAGAAGGGTCTGGCCGAGGTCACCAACCCCTCCGCCCTGTTCCTGACCGACCGCGACCGGCCCGTTGCCGGTTCCGTGGTGTTCGCAGGCGTTGAGGGCACGCGGCCCGTTCTGGTTGAGATGCAGGCGCTGGTCGTGCGGGTGCCGTCTGGGGCCACGCCCCGCCGCGCCGTCGTCGGCTGGGATTCAAGCCGCCTGTCCATGGTGCTGGCGGTGCTGGAGGCGCGGTGCGGTCTCGCCTTCTCCGGGCATGAAGTTTACCTCAACGTTGCGGGCGGCCTGCGCATTGGCGAGCCTGCGGCGGATCTGGCCGTGGCGTCGGCCCTCGTCTCGGCCCTGCTCGACCGTCCCATGCCCAACGATCTCGTCGCCTTCGGGGAAATCGCCCTGTCGGGTGAGATTCGCCCCGTCTCCCAATCAACGGCCCGTCTCAAGGAGGCGGCCAAACTGGGCTTCAGCCGCGCCTTTGTGCCGCCACGGGGCAACAGTGGGCGCGAAATTGCCACGCTTGAGTTCCCAACCCTTGCCGCGCTTGTTGACCACCTGACCGATGGGCATTAACTCCCGTAGTTGATGACAGCGTTTGACATATTCTTTTTCGTGATCGTCGGCCTCTCCGGCCTTTACGGCATCAGCCGTGGGCTGGTGCACGAGGTCGTGGGCGTTGGCGCCTGGGTGGTCGCGATCTTCGCGCTGAAAATCCTGTTCGCACCGGTATCGGAATGGATGCGCGCCTCCATCGGCAGCGATGCCGGAGGCGATCTGGCGGCTCTGCTGCTCATCGTCATCGTCACCATCGCGCTGGTGCGTCTCATCGGCGGCAGCCTCAGCCGCAGCGTCAAGGGCTCGGCGCTGGCTCCCATCGACCGGCTCGGCGGCGGCGGCTTCGGCGTTCTGCGCGGCCTTATCGTCATCTGCTTCATCTACATGTTCCTGGGGCTATTCCTCGACCGGCATGAACTGCCGAACTGGATTGGCGAGGCCCGCACCCATGACGTGGTGGCCTCCTCCAGCGAAGCCCTGTCCGATTTCATCGGCTGGGTGCAGGAAGAGCATGGCGACGAAGACTCCTTCGGCTTCAACGCGGGCGTCATCGACCCCGATGCTCCGATCCTGAACGATGACGGCTACAGCGATCAGGAACGCCGCGAACTGAACGAGCTGTTCGAGAAAAGCTCCAAGTACGAAGTCCAGATCTGACTTCGCGCGCCAGAGCGCCTTCCCCGTCTTGTGAAGCTGCGCGCGCCCCGCTAGGAAACGTGCATGGCACTGACGCTCTACAATACGCTTTCGCGCACCAAGGAAGAATTCGTCCCCGCCGATGAAAAGCGGGTGACGATGTATGTCTGCGGTCCCACGGTCTATTCGCGGGCGCACATCGGCAACGCCCGGCCTCCCGTGGTGTTCGATGTGCTGTTCCGGCTGCTTCGCCGCCAATACGGCGCGGAGAGCGTGGTTTACGCACGCAACATCACGGACGTTGACGACAAGATCAACGCCGCCTCGCAGGCGCAGAACGTCCCCATCAAAACCATTACCGACAAGTTCGAGGGCCTCTACCTTGAGGACATGGCGGCGCTGAACGTCATCCGCCCGACGATGGACCCGCACGCCACCACCCACATCCCGCAGATGATCGAGATGATAGAGCGGCTGATTGCGGGCGGCTTCGCCTATGAGGCGGAAGGCCACGTGCTGTTCAACGTCCCCAACTATCCCGAATACGGCAAGCTCTCCAACCGCAACCGCGACGACATGATCGCCGGGGCTCGCGTCGAGGTTGCCCCCTACAAGCGCGACCCGGCGGACTTCGTGCTGTGGAAGCCCTCGACCGATGATCTTCCGGGCTGGGAGTCCCCCTGGGGCCGTGGCCGCCCCGGCTGGCATATCGAGTGCTCGGCCATGATCAATGCGCATCTGGGCGCGAGCATCGACATTCACGGCGGCGGGCAGGACCTGATCTTCCCGCACCATGAGAACGAGATCGCCCAGTCCGTCTGCGCCAACGGCCAGCGTCTGGCGCGCTACTGGCTGCACAACGGCTTCCTCTCCATCGACTCGGAGAAGATGTCCAAGTCCATCGGCAACATCCTGCTGGTCTCGGAAATTCTGGAAAGCGGCGTGCCGGGCGAGGTTGTGCGCTTTGCCCTGCTCTCGGCCCATTACCGCCAGCCGCTCGACTGGAATGATGCGCTCATCGAACAGTCCCGCCGCACGCTCGACCGCCTTTACGGTCTGCTGCGCGGCCAGACCGTCGAGGCTGCCGCCGAGGCCCCGGCTTCTGTTGTCGAGGCGCTGGAAGACGACCTCAACACCCCGCTGGCCCTGGCAGCTCTCGCCAAGCTGGCTGATGCCCGCGATCTTGCCGGTCTCAAGGCGGGCGGTGCGCTGCTTGGCCTGCTCCAGCAGGATGCGGAAGAGTGGTTCACCGGCGCTCGCAAGGACGCCGCAATCGACGCCGCTGCCATCGAGGCGATGATTTCAGAGCGTCAGGCCGCCAAGAAGGCCCGCGACTTCGCCACCGCCGACCGCATCCGCGACGACCTCAAGGCCGCAGGCGTTGCTCTGGAAGACAGCCCCCAGGGCACCACCTGGAAATGGGCGTGATTTTGGTGAGGTGATTGTTTGCAGGAGGGTCGCAGACCCTCCTGCACCTCCCATTCGTTTCAAAGGGCCGTGCGCGGCATGAAGCGTACGGCCCTTTTCTTTGGTCGAGCTTATTGCACGACGCACATTCATCCCAAGCTTCTAGGAGCAACACCCGCTGCATTTAACGATCACGGACTAATCATTGCGTGCACAAAACATTTAGCTCGTATATTCTGCATATAGCACTGCCATTTTGGCAAACTGCAGAGGAGCGAGCACATGCAGGCCGACGCACACCTGACCGCCGAAATCATTCAGGCAACCGGGAGCGTACGCGGCTATTATCATCGGGCCTCCGCTGGTGACACGAACTTCGGCGATGATCTGAACGCCTTGCTGTTACCCCGCATTTTCCCCCGCATTTCTGTCAACGGCCCTAACCTGAACGATGCTCCCGCCGTCGTTCTGGGCTTTGGCACTATCCTGAACGCCCAGACCCGCGACTCTCTTTCCCATCATCAGCGCAAATTCGTTTTCTCCAGCGGATACGGCTACGATCTAGCCAAAACCGGCAAACTTGATCTTGGAGCAGATTGGGACGTGCGCTGCGTACGCGGCCCGCTGACGGCAAGGGCCCTTGGGCTGAATACCAACGCCGCCGTAACCGATGGAGCAATGCTCGCGGCCCGCCTCCTCCCTCAAAGTCAACGCAAGGGCAGCAAACCGGCGTTCATGCCGCACATCACGACAGCGCGGCACGGTCGGAACCACTGGGAGAAACTCTGCAACCGGCTGGGCATGACCTATCTTGACCCCCGCGATCCGATCGAAACCTTACTGCAACAGGTCGCCAGTGCAGCCTTCCTGCTCACGGAAGCCATGCACGGGGCCATTCTCGCCGATGCCTACCGAACGCCGTGGATTGCCTTGAGCATCTGCGATGTGCTGCCCTTCAAGTGGCAGGACTGGTGTGCCTCACTTGACCTTGAATACCGCCCTGTTGCGCTGCCGCCAATCTGGCCGGACAAGGTTGCCGGGCTGACCGGGCGCACCAAACTGTTTTACAAAACGCTGCAGATCGAACGGCAGTTATCTCGACTGCTCAAAGAGCAGCCGCTGGAGCTGAGTTCAGACGTCATGCTGTCAGATCGTCTGGACGAACTCGAGGACCGTGCAGCGGCCCTCCGCTCCGTTCTGAACAATCCGGCACAGAGCGCAGAGCGACTGACCGAAGCCTGAACACAATCCCCTTCCCCTGAGCCGCGCCTGCCCTTACATAGGCTCCATGTCAGATCAGCTTTACAACACTCGCATTCTGCGCCTTGCCGCGTCCATTCCGCATCAGGAGCGCCTTGAGGCTCCGCAGGCCACTGTCCAGAAGGTCAGCCCCATCTGCGGCAGCCGCGTGACGGTGGATGTTGCCATGGAAGAGGGCGTTGTCGCCCGGTTCGGGCAGGAAGTGCGCGCCTGCGCGCTGGGGCAAGCCGCCGCTTCGCTGGTCGGTCGCGGTGTCGTTGGCCGGTCTGCCTCGGAACTGCGCGCCTTGCGCGATGCCATGCGCGGCTTCCTTGCCGGTGAGCCCATTGACTGGGTCGCTTACGAAGGCGGCCTTTGGGCTGATCTGGCCATCTTCGCGCCCGCCGTTGACTTCAAGTCCCGCCACGGCTCCATCCTGCTCGCGTTCGAGGCGTGTGCGGAAGCGGCAGCCGCCGCCACCACAGACGCGCACGCACAGGCCCTCGCCTGACGGACAATTGCCACCGGCTCATCCCCTGCGGCATTGGAATACCTTGAGCAACGCTCGGTTTTCTGCTCTAGAGCGCCCCATGTCCTACGAGATCACCAAATCCTTCCAGTTCGATGCTGCCCCCCAGCTGGCGAGCAATGTCACGCCTGACCACATCTATGCGCAGACT
>JAEZBH010000555.1 GCA_023427285.1 Pseudomonadota bacterium | reverse complement strand
CACGTTCGTTCCCAAGCTGATCGCCATGGTTTTGGTGTTCATCCTGACGGCACCGCTGATGGGACGTCTTCTGGGCGGACTGATGGAGCGGCTGGCCCAGCGAATCATTTCCGGTTAGCGGGAAGGTCGCGTGCCAGATTTCATGTCGGCCCAGTTCACTGCCTATTTTCTGGTGTTCGCACGTCTTGGCAGCATGCTGATGATGATGCCGGCTCTGGGCGATGAGAACGTGCCCGCCCGCGTGCGGCTGGTGTTCGGCTTGATGCTGGCGTTGGTGGTGCTGCCGGTGGTGATGATCTCTCTGCCGCCGATGCCAACGACATTGCCGGCAACGGCCGCGCTGTTGTTCGGCGAGATCCTGACCGGGCTGATGCTGGGCACGGCGGTGCGCATCCTGTTCCTTGCCGTGCAGTTCGCGGGCACGGTCATCGGTTTCCAGAGCGGTCTGTCCGGCGCGATGGTGTTTGATCCCTCGCAGGGCGGTCAGACCGTGCTCGTCTCGCGCTTTCTCAGCATTCTGGCGGTTGTTCTCATCTTCTCGACGGAGCTGCATCACCTGATGCTGGCGGGAATGGTGCGCTCCTACGCCCTGTTCCGGCCGGGCGCAGACATCATGATGGGCGATTTCGCCATGTTGTCGGTGCAGATGCTGGCGCAGTCCTTCGCACTGGGGTTGCAGATGTCCGCGCCGTTTCTCGTTTATGGTCTGGTGTTCAACACCGGCCTTGGGCTGTTGGCGCGCTTGACGCCGCAAATTCAGGTGTTCTTCATCTCCCAGCCGCTCGGCATCATTTTGTCGCTGATGCTGCTGCTGGTCACCATCGGCATGATCATGACGCTTTTCCTCGACCGCTTCGGCGAGGGATTGCGCGCCCTGACGGGAGGCTGAGATGGCCGAGGGCAGCAGCGAAGACGAAGACCAGAAAACAGAAGAACCTACCCAGAAAAAGCTCGACGACGCGCGAAAGAAGGGTCAGATCGCGCGCAGTCAGGAAATGCGGCACGTGGCTATGTTCGGCGGCGCGCTGGTGGTGGTTGCGTTCTTGTCCGGCAGCATCGGCAACGGCCTTGCGCCGATGTTCACCAACCTTCTGGGGCAGGCCAACACCTATCAGCTTGACGACAAGGGCGCGCAGAACCTCGTGACCAGCGTGTTCGCCAACATGGGTCTGGCACTGCTGGCGCCGCTGGCCGTGTTGTTCCTGGCGGCGGTTGTCGGCGGTCTGATGCAGGGGCGGCCCACGATTTCCTGGGAGCGGATCAAGCCCCAGTGGTCCAAGCTCAATCCGTTCTCCGGCATCAAGCGCATGTTCGGCGTGCAGTCGCTGGTGGAGTTTTTGAAAACGCTGGCCAAGTGCGGGGTTGTCGGCATCATCGGCGTGGCGGTGGTCTGGCCTTACGGGCGGCGGCTGGAGATGACCCTGTCCGGCAGCGTGCCCGATGTGCTGGCGCTGGCTGCCGGTCTCATCATCAAGCTGCTGATCGCGGTGGTCATCATCGTGACGGTCATCGCGCTGGCCGACTTCGTGTACCAGCGCTTCGCCTTCATGAAGAAGATGCGCATGAGCCGTCAGGACCTGAAGGACGAGTTCAAGCAGTCCGAGGGCGATCCGCACGTCAAGGCGCGTATCCGCCAGATCCGGCTGGAGCGTTCCCGCAAGCGCATGATGGCCAATGTGCCGACGGCCGATGTGGTCATCACCAACCCGACGCACTTTGCCGTGGCGCTGAAGTATGACCAGTTTTCCATGGGTGCGCCGCAGGTGGTGGCCAAGGGCGTGGACAGCCTGGCGCTGCGCATCCGCGCCGTTGCCAGCGAGCACAAGGTTCCGATTGTGGAAAACCCGCCGCTTGCCCGCGCGCTCTATGCCAGCGTCGAGGTGGATGAGGAAGTCAAGTCAGAGCACTACAAGGCGGTGGCGGAAGTCATCAGCTATGTGATGAAGCTGCGGGGCCAGAAGCCGCCGCCGCGCCAGCCGCGTTCCTGATGTCGCGAAATCAAGAGCTTGACGTCTCGTGTGAATTCGTCATCGTCGCGCAGTTGCGGGTTTGCGCCCAATTCCCGCCATACGGCAGGCTACACCATGACGCCGCGCACACGATAAAGGTTGAGACAGGTCTCTTGCGCCCATGACTGCACGACTGTTTTCCCGGAAAGAGACCGGTTTGCAAAGCGCAGACCTGACGGGCGGATTGCCGCCCGAGACCACCGGCGTTTCCTTTGGCTGGGTTGCGGTGGTGTCGGTCACCCTCGGGTTGGCCTCGGCGGGCCTGATCGGCTGGGCAACCGGGGTGACGGCCATCAGCGTCATCTATTTTGCGCTGATGATGGGGGCGGCGGCTGTCGCCTTCTCCTGGGCGTCCGGGCGGCAGACGGAGCCGGAAGGAGCCAGCCGGGCACTGGTGCGCGCGGCCATCGACAATCAGCTGGACGCCGTGGCCGTAACCGATCGGCACGGGGCGCTGGTGGTGGCCAATGCCGCCTATGGCTCCATTTGCGGCGGTTACCCGTCGCCGTTCGAGCTGGCGGGCAGCACACCGGATGATCGCGCGCCGCTGGAGAGACTGGCGATGCAGGCGCGGCGCGACGGTCAGGCGCGGGCCGGTGTGACGATGGTCTCGGGCGCAACGCGCAGCGAGCTTGATGTGTTTTGCCGCAGGGCAGGGGATCCGGCCGCACACTTGTTGTGGCTGGTGCGCCCGTCCGAGCGCAGCCTGACGCTGGCGGGTGCCGTCGATGTGGCAAGCGGCCATGTGGGCGACTGGCTCAGCCAGGCCGAGGTTGGCCTCATCACCGCCGACGGGGACGGGCAGGTGCTGGCGGTCAACGCCGCCTGCGGGCGGATTTCGGGCTATGAGGCGGGGGCCTTGATGGGGCGCAGCCTTGCGGCCCTGTTCACCCTGACCGAAGACAACGACGTGCTGCTGCGGGGGGCGGACGGCTCTGCCGTGCCGGTGCGGCTGGCGGAAATTCCGCTCGCGCCGCAGGCGGGCGGCAACGTGTTCGGTTATGTCTACCTGCTTATCAAGGAAACGCCGAACACCGTGGTTGCCAGCGGCGCGGCGGAGGACGTGGCCCATGGCCTGCTGGGCAGCCTGCCGTTCGGTTTTGCAACGGTTGACCGCGACAGCCGCTTCCGCTCGATCAACCGCGCCTTCACAGCGGCGGTCGGCATCAAGCCGGAGGCAACGCCGCTCTATCCGGTTGATCTGGTGCATGAGGAAGACGCCAGCATGCTGGCGGACGTGGTGCGCAGCGTTGCCAGCGGGCGCATCCCCAACCGCGACGTGCAGGTGCGCCTGCGCAGCGGCCGGGCCGATCCCATTCGCCTGACCATCACCCATGTGGGCCTGGGCGATGCCGCAGCGATTCTGTCCCTGCGCGATGACGCCGAGCAGCGCCGCTTGCAGCAGCAGGTGACGCAGGCGACCAAGATGCAGGCGGTGGGCCAGCTTGCGGGCGGCATTGCGCACGACTTCAACAACATTCTGACCGCCATCATCGGCTACTGCGATCTCATCTTGCTGCGCCACGCGCCGGGCGATGCGGATTTCGGCGATCTCAACCAGATCCGCCAGAACGCCAACCGCGCCGCCAATCTGGTGCGCCAACTGCTGGCGTTCTCGCGCCAGCAGACGCTGCGCCCGCAGGTGCTTCAGGTCTCCGACGTGCTGGCCGAGCTGTCCAACCTCCTGAAGCGCCTGATGGGCGAGACCATCACGCTGAACATGATCCATGGCCGCAATCTGGGCTCGGTGCGGGCCGACCCCGGTCAGCTGGAGCAGGTGATCGTCAACCTCGTCGTGAACGGGCGCGATGCCATGGGCGGCTCGGGCGAGCTGACCATCCGCACCTATCAGGTGGGGCCGGAGGAGGTGAAGAAGCTGGGCTACCAGATCATGCCCCCGGCGGACTATGTGGTCATGGCGGTCTCCGACACCGGCCACGGCATCGCCAAGGAGCATCTGGGCAAGATCTTCGAGCCGTTCTTCACCACCAAGGAAGTGGGCAAGGGCACGGGCCTTGGCCTCTCCACGGTTTACGGCATCGTCAAGCAGACGGGCGGCTTCATCTTTGCCGATTCCGAAGTGGGGCGGGGCACCACCTTCACCATCTACCTGCCGGTTCACACGGCGGCGCCCGAGGCGCAGGCGGCAGAAGAGGCCAAGGCAAAAGAGGCGGTGTCCGACAGCTGGGGCCACGGCACCGTTCTTCTGGTGGAGGACGAGGCGATGGTGCGCGCCGTTGCCAAGCGGGCGCTTGAGCGCAAGGGCTACGAGGTGCTGACCGCCAACAACGGCGAGGAGGCGCTTGAGGTGATCGAGGGGCTGGACGAGCCGGTGGACCTTCTGATCAGCGACGTGGTGATGCCCAGCATGGATGGCCCGACGCTGGTGCGCCACGCCCGCGAACTGTACCCGGAGCTGAAGATCATCTTCATTTCGGGCTATGCGGAGGAGCAGTTGCGCCGCTCCATCGACGTGCCGGACGTATCGTTCCTGCCCAAGCCGTTCTCGGTGCAGGAACTGGCCGAGGCGGTGCGGGAGGTGATCAGCCGCAAACCGGCGCAGAACGAATCAACTGATAAAATTAATCGCTGAGTCTGCGCGGCGGAGCCGTTCCAAAAGTTGAATTAGAGCTAATATAATCAATGGCTTGCCTATTCGACTTGCGCATGAGAACAAAACAGGTACAACGCCTTCATTGCGTTCGATGCTCTGTGCCTTTATGCGGGAGACTAGGAAAATGTCTGCATCTCTTCGGGTGATCGAGAAAGACTCTATGGACAAGACGCGCGCACTGGAAGCCGCACTGGCACAGATCGACCGGGCATTCGGCAAGGGCTCTGTGATGAAGCTGGGGCAGCGCAGCTCGGGGGTTGAGATCGAGACGATCTCCACCGGCTCGCTCGGGCTGGACATGGCGCTGGGTATTGGCGGCCTGCCCAAGGGGCGCATCATTGAAATCTACGGCCCGGAGTCCTCGGGCAAGACGACGCTGGCGCTGCATGCCATTGCAGAGGCGCAGAAGGCAGGCGGCACGGCGGCCTTCGTCGATGCCGAGCACGCGCTCGATCCGGTGTATGCCCGCAAGCTCAATGTGAATATCGACGAACTCCTGATCTCGCAGCCGGACACCGGCGAGCAGGCTCTGGAAATCGCCGACACGCTGGTGCGCTCGGGCGCGATCGATATTCTGGTCGTTGACTCGGTGGCGGCGCTGACGCCGCGCGCCGAACTTGAGGGCGAGATGGGCGACAGCCACGTCGGCCTGCAGGCCCGCCTGATGAGCCAGGCGCTGCG
>JAEZBH010000165.1 GCA_023427285.1 Pseudomonadota bacterium | reverse complement strand
AGTCAGATCTTCTCCGCAACCCGGATGGCGATACGGCAGCCGGTCTTGATGGCGGCGGACAACAGCGCATAGCCGGGAGTTTCCTCGGCACCGTGCGCAATGGCGGCATCGTGGTGCTCCAGTTCTTCATCGCGGAACTGCTTCACCACGGCAGACAGCTCAGGGTCTTTATCGCCCAGCTCTTCAAGCTGCTGGGCGTAATGCTTCTCGATCACGTCTTCGATCGCGGCGGTTGCCGCCATGGCGGCGCGCGGCCCCATCAGGGCCGTGGCAGCACCCAGCGCAAAGCCTGCCACGTTCCACAGCGGCTGAAGCGCGGTGGGGCGCACGCGGCGCTCCACCATCATCTGGTTGAAGCGGTCGAGGTGCACGCGCTCCTGCTCGGCCATGCGGCGAATCTCGCCCGAATAGCTGTGGCGGCTGCCCATGACGGCCAGTTGCCCGGCATAGATGCGCGCTGCGCCGTATTCGCCCGCCTGATCGACCCGCACCATGGCCGCCGCCCGCTCTTTCAAAGACGGCGAGCCCGGCAGATGCTTGCCCGGCTCATCCTGAGAGGTTGCGGTTACTTTTTGCGCGTCATGCTCAGCCATAGCACCAAGCCTCCCATGAGGAACGAGATGAGGGCATTGTAACCCGCCATCGACACACCAAACAACGACCACGGAGTCTCATCGCAGCGGATAACCGGCGCAGCCATCACCGTGGCGAAAATATCCTCGGCGGTCTGCCCGCCGCCGATCACGGCACAGGCGGTCGGCCCTTCCCACCAGTCCTGCTCCACGCCCACATGGAACAGGCCGATGGCGGCGGTGACCAGCAACGCAACGCCCGCCAGAGCAGCGGCAATGCGGGCAAGGCCGGGGCTCGTTCTGAGCAGTACCGCGCCGCCAGCGGCCAGCACCAGCGCGGCGATGTGCGGCCAGCGCTGCCAGTGGCACATCTCGCACGGCGGCAAGCCGCCGATGTACTGGAACGCCAGCGCCCCGCCGAGCAGGGCAGCCGAAGTGGCAGCGGCTGCTGCCAGAGCAAGGCCGGTTCTCGTCATATATATTTCAGCACCGCAAAGCCGCCCACCAGCGCGGCGACAAAAAGCGTCGTCACCAGCGTCAGCCGCTTCTCGATGAAGGCGCGAATGGGCTCGCCATAAACCCGCAAGAGGGCCGCGATCAGGAAGAAGCGCGCGCCGCGGGTGATGACGGAGGCAACGATGAACGGCAGCAGCGCATAGTGCGCCGCGCCCGAGACGATGGTGACCAGCTTGTAGGGAATGGGCGTCAGGCCCTTGATGAGGATGACCCACAGGCCCCACTCGTCATAGTTGGCCTGAAACTCGCCCGCCTTCTCCTGCATGCCGTAAAGCTGGATCAGCCATTCACCGATCGACTCCATCGCAAAGTAGCCGATGGCATAGCCGAACAGGCCGCCCAGAACCGAGCAGAAGGTGCAGATGGTGGCAATGAGCCAGGCCTGCTTGGGGCGGGCCAGCACCATAGGCACCACCACCACGTCAGGCGGAATCGGAAAGAACGAGCTTTCCGCAAACGAGATCGCACCCAGGCTCCAAAGTGCCCGCGGCCCTTCAGCCAGCCGCATCGTCCAATCGTAAAGCCTGCGGATCATGCCCCACCCGTTATTCAATCAAGTCAGCTTTGCCTTTAGCAGATTGCCCCTCCGGCAACAGCCGCTTTCGGCAAACCGAAGCTTTGCCGTCCCGAAGCCCCTCACCTTAATTTTGCTGACGTCCCTCTGCATCCAGCAAGGCGCGCGGCGCAACCAGCGCAATGTTCCTGGCCGCCAGCCCCGGCAGCCAATCCGCCAGCTGTTCCAGCACCAGCGAAGACGGCTCGATGACGCCAACTGCAACGCCGCGCGATTTCGCCAGACGCTCCAGCGTGGCCAGTTGCTCGGTGATGGCCTGCTCCGTTGCCGGACTGCCGACGAAACTGTCATTGACCAAAAGCGGCAGGCCCAGCCCCTTGGCAATCGAGCGGCTTTGGGTCTTGCCGCTGGCCCGGCTGTCGAGGAAGGGCAATCCCTTGGCCTGCACCGCCGCCAGCACGGGGGCTAGTGCCGCTTTCTGCGTGGTGAAGGCCGAGCCCATGATGGAATAAACGCCGACTTCGCCGTTAACGCGGTCCAGCACCCACTCCAGCCGCTTCAGGTTGCGCTCTGGCGCAGAGCCGAGCAGCAACGCCTGCGGGCCGGGGTCCACCTGCGGATAGCGCTGCGGCTCCATTGGAATGCCGAGCCAGACCTCATGGCCCTTGGCGCGTGCCGCCGCTGCCAGCGCAGACAGGTTCTTGGGGTAAGGATTGAAGCCGAGCGCCACCTCCGACGGCAACTGCTCGATGGCCTTGCGGGTCAGCGCCGGATTGCTACCGGCATCAGCCAGCAGCAGCACGATTTTGGGCCCTTGGGGAACAGCCGTGGCCGGAGAGGCTTTTTCCGGCTCTGAGGCTGCCGCATCCGGCAGAGCTGCGTCCGGCAGCGCCGCTTCAGCGTCTTCGGTTGCGACAGCGGCTGCCTGCATCTCTGCGGCAACGGCATCTTCTGATGGCGCGGCTTCTGATGGTACGGCGTGCTGCAAGCCCGCCAGCACTTCAGAGGCCGGAACGGAGCGCACATGAGACTGGAACAGGTGGCTGAACGCCACGGCCAAACCGGCAAAGGCGAACAGCCCGACGACACCGGCCAGCCCCCACTGCCACAACGGGCGGCGGTGCGCTCCTTCTTCGGAAAAGTCGTCGTCCTGCCCGTCCTGCATCCCGATACGGCGGTCAGTTGGTCGCGACGCGATTGCCCGTGCTGCCCATCCGCTGCAACAGCTTGAGGGCGTAATCGAGCTGGAAGTCGGTAATACCCTGCTTCTTCAACCCTTCCGCCGTCACGTTCTGGAAGCGCGGATCAGGCTTGTTGTCCTTCTCCTCCTGCTTGTCTCCGGCCTTGGCGCCGTTCAGCAGGTGGTTGCGCAGGTCAGATTCGCGCAGGGTCATGCGATCCTTCAGATCCGGGTCGGACAACTGCGGCACTTCGATGTCCGGGTCGATGCCCAGCTCCTGCACCGAGCGTCCCGCCGGGGTGTAGTAGCGGGCCGTCGTCAGGCGCAGCGCCGTGTCTGGCGACAGCGGAATGAGCGTCTGCACCGAACCCTTGCCGAAGGTGCGCTGACCAACGACGATGGCCCGGCGCTGATCCTGAAGCGCCCCCGCCACGATTTCAGACGCCGAGGCGCTGGCTTCGTCCACCAGCACCACCACCGGCTTGCCGCCGGTCAG
>JAEZBH010000541.1 GCA_023427285.1 Pseudomonadota bacterium | reverse complement strand
CATGTTCGCAACCAACCTGCCGACCCATGAGCAGGAGGAAGGCGCCACCCTTGCGCCGCGTTTCGATGCGCAGGGGCTGATTACCGCCGTTGCCACCGATGCGGAGACGGGTGAGGTGCTGATGGTGGCGCACATGAACGCCGAGGCGCTGCAAAAGACCATCGAGACGGGCCAGGCGCATTACTGGTCGCGCTCGCGTGGCGAGCTGTGGCTGAAGGGCGGCACGTCAGGCCATGTGCAGCACGTGGCGGAGCTGCGCGTCGATTGCGATCAGGATGCGGTGTGGATGAAGGTGCGGGTGCACGGGCAGGGGCAGTGCCATGTCGGCTATCCGGGCTGCTTCTACCGCGCCGTGCCGGTGGGCACCGGTCCGCTGGGCAACAAGGCCCCGGTTTTGCAGCAGGTTGCCGAGAAATCCTACGACCCGAAGGCGGTGTACGGCAAGTAAGGCCGCGCCTTACCGCTTCGGCGGGGTTTTGGCGCGTGCGTCCGGCTTGGGCAGGGTGATCTGAAGGGTCAGGCTGCTGGGGGTGAGGGGGTCCAGATCCAGCTCCGCTCCCAGCATGTTGAGTGCCTGCTGAAGGTTGGCGCGCAGGCCCTCGGTGTTCTCGATCGCCTTTGAGGCGGCAGATTTGCACTGAATGCGCAGCTTGTTGCCTGTGCGGATGATGTTCACCGACAGCGGCTTTTCCGTCTTGAAGTGCAGCGCGGTGGTGCGCAGGGCGTGCGAGAGCGCCTGCGCATCGAGCGCAACGTTCAAATCGGGCGGCACCACGGGGCGCAGATTCCGGTGTCCGGTGTCTGACGTCATGGCCTGAACGATCAGGGTGTAGAGCGCCTTGGCGTCAATGGTGTGGGGCTTGGGCGAAATTGCCCCCAACTCAAGACCGCGCTCGTAGATCACATAGTCCAGCAGCGCGGCTGCTTCGTGGCTGCGCGGTGCGGCCACAGCCATCAGAGCCTTGTTGCGTGACGTGTTGTTCATGATGGCCACCCTCAAGGAGACGCACTGAGGAGGGGATACTCCGTACTGTCTCCAGTCAATAGACCGAACCTGAGCGAAGTTAAACGGCTTTCAGTTGATTGCGGGTGTAATGATTATTTTGATGCGGCAAAGGCGGCCTGCGCGCCAGCAACTTGCGATATCGCATCTTCTGCTAATGTTTTACATCTAGGTTAATAGGACGTTATCCATCTCTTCGGCCAGTACATGCCGGGAAGTAGAGGGACGCCAAAAGAAAAGCGCGGAGATTGTGCGATCTCCGCGCTTCAGTTGTCTTCCTGTCGAGATGGTACTCAGGCATCCACCTTCGGCTTGCGGGCCCGGCCCTTGGCGTTGCCGCTGGGGGGCGGGGCTGACGGCACGATTTCAAAGCCGATCTTGCCGTCCTTCAGATGGACGCGGACTTCACCGCCCTTGGTGAGCTTGCCGAACAGCAGCTCCTCCGCCAGCGGCTTCTTGATTTCCTCCTGAATAAGGCGGGCCATTGGCCGTGCACCGTAAAGCCTGTCGTACCCGCGCTGGGTCAGCCAGGCCTTGGCCTCGTCGGTCAGCGCGATGTGGACGTTGCGCTCGGCCAGTTGCATCTCCAGCTGGAGGATGAACTTCTCGACCACGCGAGCCACCACCTCGGGCGGCAGGTAGTCGAACGGCACGATGGCATCCAGACGGTTGCGGAACTCGGGCGCGAACAGCTTCTTGATCGCCTCCTCGTCCTCGCCTTCCTTGGTGCCGCGGCCAAAGCCGATGGCTTCCTTGGCCATTTCAGAGGCGCCCGCGTTGGTCGTCATGATGAGAACCACGTTGCGGAAGTCCACGGTCTTGCCGTGGTGGTCGGTCAGCTTGCCGTTGTCCATCACCTGCAACAGGATGTTGAACAGGTCCGGGTGAGCCTTCTCGATCTCGTCGAGCAGCAGCACGCAATGCGGGTGCTGGTCTACCGCGTCCGTCAGCTGGCCGCCCTGATCGAAGCCGACATAGCCCGGAGGCGCGCCGATGAGGCGGCTGACCGAGTGGCGCTCCATGTACTCCGACATATCGAACCGGATCAGCTCGATGCCCATGAGGGCGGCAAGCTGGCGGGCGACCTCCGTCTTGCCGACGCCGGTCGGGCCGGAGAACAGGTAGGAGCCGATGGGCTTGTTCGGTTCGCGCAGACCCGCACGGGCCAGCTTGATGGCCGTTGCCAGCGCATCGATCGCCTTGTCCTGCCCGAACACCACCCGCTTCAGATCCGCCGGCAGGTTGGCCAGCGTCTTCTTGTCGTCCGTCGAGACGGACTTGGGCGGGATGCGGGCGATCTTGGCGACGATCGACTCGATCTCCTTCACGCCCACCACCTTCTTGCGCTTCGGCGCGGGCACCAGCATCTGCGAGGCTCCGGCCTCGTCGATGACGTCGATGGCCTTGTCCGGCAGCTTGCGGTCAGTGATGTAGCGGGCCGACAGCTCGACCGCCGATTTGATGGCCTCGGCGGTGTACTTCACCTTGTGATGGCTCTCGAAGTACGGCTTGAGGCCGGTCATGATCTTGACCGTATCTTCCAGCGACGGCTCGTTGACGTCGAACTTCTGGAAGCGGCGCAGCAGTGCGCGATCCTTCTCGAAGTGGCTGCGGAACTCCTTGTAGGTGGTGGAGCCGATGCAGCGGATCGTGCCGGACGAGAGCGCGGGCTTCAGCAGGTTCGAGGCGTCCATCGCCCCGCCCGAGGTTGCGCCCGCACCAATGACGGTGTGGATCTCGTCAATGAAGAGAATGGCGTGGGGCATGGCCTCCAGTTCGGAGACGACGGCCTTCAGCCGCTCTTCAAAGTCGCCGCGATAGCGGGTGCCCGCCAGCAGCGCGCCCATGTCGAGCCCGTAGATGACGGCTTCCTGCAACACCTCGGGCACGTCGCCCTCGATGATCTTGCGGGCAAGGCCCTCCGCAATGGCGGTCTTGCCGACGCCGGGGTCGCCCACATAGAGCGGGTTGTTCTTCGAGCGGCGGCAGAGAATCTGAATGGTGCGCTCAACCTCGGCGGCGCGGCCGATGAGCGGGTCGATCTTGCCGCCTCTCGCCTTCTCGTTGAGGTTCACGCAGAACTGCTTGAGCGCGGAATCAGACTTCTGCTGCTTCTGGCCCTTGCCGCCCTTCTGGTCTTCCGACTGGTTCTCTTCCTGCGCGCCGCGCACGCGGCGGGGCTCGGTCATGCCCTGCACCTTGGCGATGCCGTGGGAGATGAACGAAACCGCGTCCAGCCGGGTCATGTCCTGCTGCTGGAGGAAGTAAACGGCATGGCTCTCCCGCTCCGAGAACAGGGCGACGAGCACATTTGCGCCCGTAACCTCTTCCCGGCCGGAGGACTGCACATGCAAAATGGCCCGCTGCACCACCCGCTGGAAACCGGCGGTCGGCGTCGGGTCGAGGGCATCTTCCGAGCGCAGGGAATCCAGTTCGGAGTCAAGATATTGGGCAACCTGATGGGTCAGGTCGTCCATATCCACGCCGCAGGCCCGCATCACGGATGCCGCATCCCGGTCGTCAACCAGCGCCATGAGCAGGTGCTCAAGCGTCGCGTACTCGTGACGACGGGTACCGGCTTCAGCCAGCGCCTTGTGCAAAGTCTGTTCGAGCTGTTTTGAGAACGACGGCATTCATTTACTCCCGCTGGATCATCGCGGGTTGGGCGCTGATCCGCTTCTAAGGGAAAAGATCGGTCGAGATCGCCCCGCAATCAAGGGGGCCTATGCGCGGCAGACGCGAATCCACGATGAAACCAGCCTGGACAGGGGATCAAATGCACCTCATGCCAGAGCCGAAAACAACCGTTGCGCGCGCAACTGCGGCAGCCCTTCTGTCCTGTTTCGGCGGGCTGCACGCATAATTCAGTTGTGCGATTCGGCGATCAGGCTCGCCTGCGGGCCTGATTTTGGGGGGCCTGAATTCGAGTAGGCCCTGAATTCGAGTGGGCTGGGCCGTCGTTCCGCTCAGGCCTTTTCCAGCGTGCACTGAAGCGGGTGCTGGTGCTTGCGGGCGAAATCCATCACCTGGTTCACCTTGGTTTCGGCAACCTCGTAGGTGAAGATGCCGCATACGCCCACACCGCGCTGATGCACATGCATCATGATCCGGGTGGCGTCTTCCGCCGACAGGCGGAAGAAGTGCTGAAGCACGTGAACGACGAACTCCATCGGCGTGTAATCGTCGTTCAGCATCAGGACCTTGTACATAGACGGCTTGCGCGTCCGGGTCTTCGTTTGAGCGATGACGCCGGTGCCGGCATGGTCGTCATCCTCATGGTCCCGGTCCTCGCCGGGGCCCATGTGGATGTATCCGTCCCTTGTCCAGTCAGCTTCCATCATGACTCTCACGTCGTGCAGTGTTTCAGGCATAGCTTTCAAGCAACCGGTTTGCCAGCCGCTGCGTCGGTGACGCTCTTTCTCTGTTCATTCTTATGATAGTCAACCCGGCGCGGCACCGGAAGGGTACTCCTCCCGTATTATGCCGACTCCCCGCGATCTGCCGCCGGGGCTTGCGCCCCAAGTGTATGACACCGTGCGGCAGGTGCAGTGCCGTAATCCCTATAATGGAGATTGCCCGGCTCTGTTTCCAGAGGCCGGGCAAATTCACGCGGTAAATTAGGGGGGCTTGGTCGCCCTAGTGGTTGGCTTCAACCGGCTCGATGCCGCTGGCGCCAAGCTGGGCGTTGATGGTGGCCTTCAGCCGCTCCAGCGCCTCTGCCGTTTCCGCCTCGGCGCGGGCCACCAGCACGGCCTGCGTGTTGGAAGCGCGCAGCAGCCACCAGCCGTCTTCCGTGGTCACGCGCGCGCCGTCGGTCTCGTCCACGTTCGCGCCTTCCGCGCGCAGGCGGTCCAGTACTTCGGCCACCACGGCGAACTTGCGCTCTTCCGGGCAGCCGAAGCGCATCTCGGGCGTGTTGATCATGTCCGGCATCGCGCCGCGCAGCGCGGTCAGGCTGCCGCCCAGATGGTGCGTTGCCTGAATGAGGCGGATGGCGGCATAGAGCGCGTCATCGAAGCCGTAATAGTCGTGCGCGAAGAAGACGTGGCCGCTCATCTCGCCCGCCAGCGGGCTGCCGACTTCCTTCATCTTGGCCTTGATGAGCGAGTGGCCGGTCTTCCACATCAGGGGCTTGCCGCCCAGCTCGGCCACGCGGTCGAACAGCGCCTTGCTGGCTTTCACGTCCGCAATGATGGTCGAGCCGGGTTCGGCCTTCAGCACGTCCTCCGCCAGAATGGCCAGCAGCTGGTCGCCCCAGATCACGCGGCCCTCGCCGTCAATCGCGCCGATGCGGTCGCCGTCGCCGTCAAAGGCAAGGCCGAAATCCAGCTTCTCGTTCGCAACGGCCGCGCGCAGGTCTGCCAGATTGGCCTCAACGGTCGGGTCCGGGTGGTGGTTGGGGAAGGTGCCGTCCACATCCGTAAACAGCAGCACGTGACGGCCCGGCAGCCGCGCGGCCAGCTTCTCGACCACAGGACCGGCTGCGCCGTTGCCTGCATCCCACGCGATGTTGTACGCGCCGCCGTCGAAGTTCTGGAGCAGCCGGTCAACATACTGATCCATGATGTCGACCTGCTCTGACGAGCCTGCGCCGCTTTCCCAGTCGCCAGCGGCGGCCATGCGGCCCAGATCCTGAATGTCCGCGCCGAAGAAGGGCGCGTGACCCAGCATCATCTTGAAGCCGTTGTAGTTGGGCGGATTGTGCGAGCCCGTCACCTGAATGCCGCCGTCAGCGCCCAGCGCATGAACCGCGTAGTAGAGCATGGGGGTGGGGCCAAGGCCGATGCGCACCGCATCAACGCCGGCAGCGTTCAGGCCCTCGACAAGGGCGGCTTCCAGCATGGGGGAGGAGAGGCGGCCATCG
Organism: Pseudomonadota bacterium; assembly: GCA_023427285.1. Taxonomy (GTDB): domain Bacteria; phylum Pseudomonadota; class Alphaproteobacteria; order Sphingomonadales; family Sphingomonadaceae; genus Pedomonas. The sequence goes on along the minus strand of JAEZBH010000541.1, from coordinate 387 downwards.
TAGCCCACCGCAACCTTGGTGCCGCCAGCGCGGCGCACGCGGGTGCCGAAGCCCCGGCCAAGGGCGCGGGCGTCGTCTTCGGTCAGCGTCTCGCCGACGATGCCGCGCACGTCATATTCGCGTAAGGACGTGGGGTGAAATTGATGCGCCATACCTGAAGCTCCCCGAAATAAAGCCGCGCAGGACTATCAGCGATTGTCGAGCCGTTCCAGCAGGATATCGCGCGCCTGATTGATCTTGGCGGCAAGATAGTCCGTGCCGCCCTTATCAGGATGGACCAGCCGCATCAGCCGCTTGTGGGCCTGCTCCACCGCTTCCCTGTCGGCACCCGGCTTCAGCCCCAGCACCGCCAGCCCGGTCCAGCGCAGGTTGCGCGGCGAGGTGTTG
>JAEZBH010000158.1 GCA_023427285.1 Pseudomonadota bacterium | reverse complement strand
CCATTTCCCATGCTTATGATGCGGCGGGCAACCGCTCTTCCTATACGGTAACCGGGTCGCCCAATGCTCCGCCGGTCGCGCCCACGCCGATCGGTCAGGCCCAGCCGCCTGTGCAGCAAGCGGCACCCGAACCCGACGAAGCGGCAAGACCGTAACGCCAGTTTTTTTTGAACAGCAACGCCCGCGCCCTCTCGTGAAGGCGCGAACGGCCTCTTTATGGCCTCAGCCTTTGGAGCTTTTTATGCGCTCGACCAACAGCTTTCGTGCGGCGCTTCTGGCTACCGCGATCTTTATTCCAACGTCCCCGGTTGTGGCCCAGAGCCTGTTCGTGCCTCCCGTGGCGCAAACGCAGCTCCAGGCGGCTGACGCGGGTCCGGGATTTATCATGGGCATGCCGCTCCCGCAGAGCCCTGAACAGGCCGAGGCGCGGCAGCGAAATGTGACGCCAGTCAGGGCCAGTTCTTTGCCGGCCCTGACCGAGGCCCAGACCCTGCGCACTGGCGGCGGAACCGGCGCTGCCGCGCCTGTGTCAATCCCCGAGTTGGCGCGCGCCCTGAAAAAGCGACGCAGACCTGATCTATGAATATGTGCGCAACAACATCGAGATTTATCCGGTCTGGGGCCTGCACAAGGGTGGCCTTGGCGCGCTGATCGACGGACAGGGCACGGCGTGGGACCAGGCCGATCTTATGGTCCAACTGCTGCGCCAGGCCGGCTACACGGCCAACTACGTGCAGGGCCAGGTCGACCTCACTCCCTCGCAGGTCGCCAGTTTCTTCGGCGTATCCACATCCAATGCCTGCGGCGTTGCCAACTGGCTGGCCAGTGGCGGCATCCCGGTTCTCATCGGAACCTCGGATGGCACCTGCAACGGAAGCCTCAGCGTCGTTCGCATCAGCCATGTCTGGGTCAAGGCGACGATCGGGTCTTCGACCTACGTGTTCGACCCGTCGCTGAAGCCGCACACCACCAAGACCGGCATCAATCTGACGACGGCGACGGGCTACAACGCGACGACGTTCCTCACCAACGCCAAATCCGGCGCGACGGTCACAACGGACTATATCCAGAACGTCAACCGCACCAACGTTCGCAACAATCTCAACACGTACGCGACCAACCTGGTCAACTACATCCGGGCCAACAAGCCCGCAGGCGACCTGGACGATGTGCTGGGCGGCAAGGTGATCACTCCTTCGTTCGGGGCCGCCAACACCCGCCAGACGGCTTTGTCCTACAAGACGGCCGGGTCAACCGAGACAACCTACACGGCCATTCCCGACGCGCTCAAGGCCATGCTGCGCGTGCAGTACCAGGGCATCGACCGCACGTTCTCGTCCGACAGCATCTATGGCAAGCGCCTGTCGATCTTCTTCAACGGCTCCAACCAGCCTGAACTGCGCCTCGATGGGACGCTGATCGCGACCGGCACCGCCGCCACGCCCGGCACCAACACCACCGTCACCTTCACGGTGACCCACAACGCCTATACCGGTGTCAACCAGAGCTTCTCGCAGTCGGTGCGGGCGGGCGGATCCTACATCATCAGCAATGGCTGGGGTCCGACAGGGCGCGGCCTTGTCGACCTCTATCGTAAAAAACTGGTCGATGCGAAAGCCGCGGGTGGCGCTGACACCTCAGAGGCGGTGCTGGGTTCGAGCCTGGCGACGCTTGGCGCCATGTGGATCGCCCAGACCAACATGGTCAATTACATCGCCGACCGCATCCAGGGCACCGGCACCTTCTACCACCACCAGGTCGGCATTGCGGGGCAGAATGACGGACCCTATGTGGACCTGCCCGGCAACATGTTCGGCGGCGCCCATCCCGGCGGCGATACGACGAAATATTCGACCGCTTTCTACAACGCGGCCACCCACATGAGCATCCTGGAGTCGGCGGGCGTGCAGGAAACAGCCGGGGTCAGCGCGGTCTCGACCGTCAAGTTGATCGACATCGCCGCATCCTCGGGCTACCGGATCTACAATGCGACGTCTGCCAACTATGCCTCGGCGGTCGCCCCCAACCTGACAGGCTGCGCCTCCTACACCGCCTCGTTCCAGAACGCGGTGAACAGTGGCCTGCGCCTGATCCTGCCTGATCGCTGCAATCTGACCGAGAACAGCTGGTCGGGCACGGGCTACTATCAGATCGGCAGCAACAGCATCGGCTCGATCATCAGCGGCGGGCTGTTTGGCGGCTTTGCGACCTCGCCGACGCCCGCTCCCACGGTCAATCTGAACACCCAGACCAAAACGGCCAATCAAACGCCGGCCAGCCCAACGGTCGTGCCGCCGGGCCGGTCAACCCGGAACGACCCGATCGATTTCTTCAACGGCAACTATCTCTACAGCCATGATGATCTTGTGGTCGGCACCGGCGACTATCCTCATGCTTTGGGCTTCCGGAGGCTCTACAACTCCGGTTCCCGCCTTGAGGATGGATCGCTGGGCAAAGGCTGGACCCATAATTTCATTGGCAAGGCCGGTACCATCACCGACGGCTTCCAGGCCATGGGCGAGGACTCCGGCCTTGATGCGGCCGCGACCATTGCAGAGGTCCTGGTATCGCTCGACCTGATGAGCGATCCGAACAAGCCGCTCGACAAGATGGTCATCGCCACGCTCGCCAACCGCTGGTATGCGGACCAGCTGTTTGACAACGCGGTGGCCGTCCAGCAGGGGCAGAACGTCGAGCTGTTCGTCAAGTTGCCCGATGGGCGGTACAACCCTCCGCCCGGCAGTTCCGCCCGTCTGGTCAAGAATGCGGACGGCAGCTACGCCTATACGACGTCCGACAAGATCGCCCTCAACTTCGATACCGGCGGCAAGCTGGTCAGCTGGATCCACCCGACCGGCATGCGCGTCAACTTTGGCTACTCGGGCAGCAACCTCACCTCTGTCTCCAACAGCCTTGGCCGGAGCCTGACGCTCACTTACTCGGGCAGCCGGATCTCAAGCGTCACCGATGGGCAAGGCCGCACGGTCTCCTACGGCTACGATGCCAATGGCAATCTGACGACCTTTACCGACGCGACGGCGAAGATCACGACGTTTGAATATGACCTGCCGGGCCGCATCAAGCGGCTGTTCTATCCGGCTAACCCGACGACGGCCTTTGCCACCAACGTCTATGACAGCCTCGGCCGCGTTCAGACGCAGACCAACGCCAACGGCAAAACCTGGAATTACCACTTTTCCGGGGCCCGCTCTGAGGAAGTCGCGCCGGACGGACAGCGGGACATCGAATACTTTAACGCCTTCGGCAAAACCCTTGCGACCATCGACAACATCGCCGGAACGACAGCCATTACATCTGGCAACAAGACCCTCTTCGAC
>JAEZBH010000250.1 GCA_023427285.1 Pseudomonadota bacterium | reverse complement strand
CGGCAGGGTCTCGAACTGGTGGAACGGCGGCGGCGAGGACAGAGTCCACTCCAGCGTGGTCGCGCCTTCGCCCCACTGGTTGTCACCAACGCGGCGGCCAGCGACCAGCGTGTAGATGACGTTCAGGAAGAAGAAGACCATGCCAAGGATCGCAATGCGGTAGCCCCAGCTCGACACCATGTTCCAGTATTCAAAGGCATCCGGATAATCCGGAATACGGCGCGGCATGCCCTGCAGACCCAGGAAGTGCTGCGGGAAGAAGATCATGTTCACGCCGATGAACATCAGCCAGAAGTGCAGGTGGCCCAGCAGGTTGCTGTACGAACGGCCCGACATCTTGCCGATCCAGTAGTACCAGCCGGCGAAGATCGCGAACACGGCACCCAGCGACAGCACGTAGTGGAAGTGCGCAACGACGTAATAGGTGTCGTGCATTGCCACGTCGATACCAGCGTTGGAGAGCACGACGCCGGTCACGCCGCCCACGGTGAACAGGAAGATGAACGCGATTGCCCACAGCATCGGCAGTTCGAACTTGATCGAGCCGCCCCACATGGTTGCGATCCACGAGAAGATCTTCACGCCCGTCGGCACCGCGATGATCATGGTCGCAGCGGTGAAGTAGGCCTTGGTGTCAACGCTCAGACCAGCGGTGTACATGTGGTGCGCCCACACGACGAAGCCGACGACGCCAATGGCGACCATGGCGTAGGCCATGCCGAGGTAGCCGAAGATCGGCTTGCGCGAGAAGGTCGAGACGATGTGGCTGATGATGCCGAAGGCCGGCAGAATCATGATGTACACTTCGGGGTGGCCGAAGAACCAGAACAGGTGCTGGTACAGGATCGGGTCACCGCCGCCGGCCGGATCGAAGAACGTCGTGCCGAAGTTGCGGTCGGTCAGCAGCATGGTGATGGCGCCAGCCAGAACCGGCAGCGAGATCAGCAGCAGGAACGCGGTCACCAGCATGGCCCAGGCGAACAGCGGCATCTTGTGCAGCGTCATGCCCGGAGCGCGCATGTTGAAGACGGTGGTGATGAAGTTGATCGCGCCGAGCATCGAGGACGCGCCAGCCAGGTGGAGCGACAGCACGATGAAGTCGGTCGCCGGGCCTGCGTGGCCTGCGGTCGAGAGCGGCGGGTAAGCGGTCCAGCCGCCACCGAAACCGGTCTGACCGGCCGGGCCTTCAACGAACATCGACATGACCGCGAGGATCAGCGCCGGCGGCAGCAGCCAGAACGAGATGTTGTTGAGACGCGGGAACGCCATGTCCGGCGCGCCGATCATGATCGGCAGGAAGTAGTTGCCAAAACCGCCGATGAGGCCCGGCATCACCATGAAGAACACCATGACCACGCCGTGGGCGGAGATCATCATGTTCCACATGTGGTAGGCGCGATCGACGTCGCCGTCGGTCAGGCCCGTCAGGACCTGCATGCCCGGCTGCATCAACTCTTCGCGCATGAAGCCCGAGAGACCACCGCCGACGATGCCGGCGATGATTGCGAAGATAAGATAGAGAATGCCGATGTCCTTGTGATTGGTGGACATCAGCCAGCGACGCCACCCGGTCGGGTGGTCGTGCGCGTGCTCGTCGTGAGCGTGTGCGGCGTTAGCCATCATGTACTCCGTGTCTCGAACTTACTGCCGCACGATCACGTCGGCTGAAGCATACTGCTCGGCAGCAGCGTTGGAGGCGAACTTGGTCTTTGCCTCTGCCAGCCACGCGGCGAACTGCTCTTCGGTCACAACTTCCACCATGATCGGCATGAAGCCGTGGCGGATACCGCACAGTTCAGAGCACTGACCGTAATATATGCCGGGCTTTTCGGCCTTGAACCAGGCTTCGTTGATGCGGCCGGGAACGGCGTCCATCTTCACGAAGAAGGACGGAATGGTCCACGAGTGGATCACGTCCGAAGCGGTGATGAGCAGCTTCACGGTCTTGCCGACCGGAACGACCACGCGGTTGTCGGTCGCCAGCAGGCGCGGCAGGTCAGCCGCCTTGGCTTCCTCGTCGCTCAGCATCACGGCGTCGAACGACAGGCCGTCCTGATCCATGTACTCATACGACCAGTACCACTGATGGCCAGTGACCTTCAGCGTCATGTCCGCCTTGGGCGGCGTGTACTGGGAATAGAGCAGCTTGAAAGAAGGAATGGCAATCGCCACCAGGATAAGCACCGGCACAACGGTCCAGATCACCTCGATCAGGGTGTTGTGCGACGTCTTGGACGGCTCCGGATTCGCGCCGGCGCGATACCGGATGACAACCCAAACCAGAAGCGCCGTGACGAACAGCGTGATGGCAACGATGATCGGCAGAAGCCAACCGTTGTACATCCAAACGCCGAACTCACCGACTTCGGTCACGGGCGCCTGAAGCCCGAGGCCCTTTTCAATCGGGTGGCCGGCCGGGTTCGCGGATGCGGTCTGAGCGGTGCCGGCCCACAGTGCCGCCCCCGCAACCAGCATCTGAACCGTGCTAGTGATCTTTCTCATTGTGACCCCGCCATTACTTACCGCCGGAAGGCGGCCATAATCGCCCGCGTTATAGAAGCGAGATGCTGTCCCGACAAGCGGCCAAGGTGACGCATTGACGGAAATCAAGGTGCTCGCTCTCCAAATGTGCCAGAATCGCAGATAACTGCGGCCAGACGGGCACTTGGCATGACAAACACCATTTGTCGCAAGCGCAATAATGCGCGATTCCCGCCCTCCCGGCGGTCATTGCGCCACTACCGGAACACCCGAGCCTGACTGCATCTTGATTATGGCACCGGTCCTCGCGCACCGATTGCGAAGGGCCGTTATCTCTGCGCTTTCGTGCAGCCAAGCCTTCCGCCTGCGCCCTGAATATGCTTTTACCGTCCTATGCTTTTTTAAAGCATGGATTGGATTGAGGTCATCATGCCCAAGATCGTCCTGAACGGACGCCTGACTGAGTTTGAAGTCGATCCGGAGATGCCGCTTCTCTGGGTGCTGCGTGATGTTGCGAATCTCACCGGCACCAAATACGGGTGCGGCGCGGGCCTGTGCGGCGCTTGCACGGTGCAGGTGGAAGGCGTTGCCACACGCGCCTGCCAGACGCCGATTGGCTCGATCGAAGGTGCGCGGGTCGTGACGATTGAAGGACTGTCGGCGGACCGCAAGCATCCGCTTCAGGAAGCCTGGATCGAGCAGCAGGTGCCCCAGTGCGGCTACTGCCAGTCCGGCATGCTGATGGCAGCAGCAGCCCTGCTTCAGGAAATCCCCGAGCCGACGCACGAAGACATCGCCAAGCACATGACGAATCTGTGCCGGTGCGGCACCTACCCGCGCGTGGAGAAAGCCATCCTGCGCACCGCCGAACTTGCCAAGATTGCAGCGCTGAAGGCTCTGGAAGCGTCCAATCCGTTCGCAGACGCCGCGCCTGAGCAACCTGCGCAAAACGCGCCCGATAGCCCCGCCCCGGAAGCGGCCAAACCTGCACCCGCAAAACCTGCCGCCGGGAAGAAGAAATAACGGAAACGGCCCGCTTTTATCAGCGGGCCGTCTTTTTATTCGCTTCTGGGCAACAGGTCCTCAGCAGTGGGCCCTCAGCAATGAAATGCAAAACCGGGGCGCGATTCGCCCGTGTGCGCCTGCGCTTCTGCCACGCGCCCATCACGACGCCGCCAGACGCGCTCGTGGAAGAAGAACACCACGGCGTTGGCCACCGGCTCCACCAGAGCAATCGCGCTGGAAATCCCAACCTCGCCGGTGAAGGTATACGCCACCGAGAAGCCCACGATGAAGTGCAGGGCCAGGAAGCTCAGGGTCTTGGCGAGGTCACGCTTCATAAAAAACTCCTCAGGTCAGCGGTCTTCTCTCAGCAGCTGACACAATCTTTATAGTGCAGTTAATAATTACTTGTAATATTAACAAGCCCTCCCCTCGCTCGCCCTGCCGCAAATTTGCGCTCCCACCGAAACGACAGACCCGGCCGAAACGACAAAGGGGCGGTCCACGGACCACCCCTTCCAGTCACATCTATTGAATTGAAGCGGCTTACTTGCCGCTCAGCACCGCGAGCGCGCCTGCGGTCATCGCCTCGATGCCGGTGGCAAGCGTTGGCTGCGGATCGGGCGCAAAGAACGGCGAGTGCAGGGAGGGCAACGGCTTGCCAGCTTTCTGCGCCTCGTCCCAGGTGGACTGCTTCACCGCGCCCAGCCAGAACAGCGTGCTCTCAAGCGAGCGGTCTTCCCGATAGTAGCGGGAGAAGTCCTCGCCGCCCATGGCGGGCCTGGTTTCCACCACCCGATCATCGCCGAATCGGGCCTTGAACACGCCTTGCAGCTGGCCGGACAACCCGTCCGTGTTGAAGGTGGAGGGCGTGTACTCGTTCTTGACCTCCACGACCGGCCACAGCTCCTGCGGCACGCCGAACGCTGCCGCCTGTCCCTCCGCAATCCGCTTGATGCCGGAGAGCAGCGAGTCGCGCACGTCATCGCCATAGGATCGCACGGTCAGCTCCAGCTTCACCGTGTCGGGGATAATGTTGTGCTTGGTGCCGCCGTGAATCGAGCCCACCGTCACCACTGCCGGTTCCGCCGGATTGTTGGTGCGGCTCACCAGCGTCTGAAGCGCCGTTACGATATGCGCCGACAGCACCACCGGGTCTTTCGTGGTGTGCGGGTATGCGCCGTGACCGCCCACGCCGCGCACGGTCACGTCCACCGAGTCGACGTTGGCCATGGCATAGCCTGAGTGAATGCCGACAGAGCCCGCCGGAATGGCCGCGTTCACATGCAGCGCCACAACATGGGTCGGCTTGGGGAAACGCTTGTACAGCCCGTCCTCCAGCATGGCCTTTGCCCCGCCGCCGCGTTCTTCGGCGGGTTGGGCAATCATCACCAGCGTGCCGCGCCACTGGTCTTTCAGCGCAACCAGACGCCGGGCCGTGCCAACCCACGCGCTCATGTGAATGTCATGACCGCAGGCATGCATCACCGGCACCTCTGCGCCCGTCTCGTCCTTGGTCACAACGGTCGAGGCGTAGGGCAGGCCGGTCTGCTCCTTGACCGGCAGGGCGTCCGTGTCCGCACGGATCAGCAACGTCGGCCCCTCGCCGTTCTTCAGGACGCCAACGACGCCATGGCCGCCAACACCCGTCGTCACATCCGTAAAGCCCGCCTTCTTCAGCTCTTGCGCCATGCGCGCGGCGGTCTTGGCCTCATGGAACGACAGCTCCGGCGCCTTGTGCAGATCCACATACAAGGACTGCACATACGGCAGGTCCGCTGAAATCGCAGCGCGCAGCGGATCAGCCCCGGTTGGGACAGAAGCTGACTGTGCCAAGGCAGGCTGACCCGCCGCAAGACCCAGCGCGAGGCTGGCAAGGATAAGACGCATGGGAGCCCCCGATCTGTCGGATGAATAAGTACGTTACATCATTTCACCGCCAGCCGGTTTCCAATGCAACGATTTTACCGCCCGGCCGTCATCACCGGGGCTTCTCCCCCCCCGACGCAATTAATCGCAAAGATTGAAAACCTAATTGACACTCATTCGCAAAATCAGTTACCTCAAGGTTGACCGTTCAACAGCTCTCGAGTTCGGCACATGTACGTTTGCATCTGCAATGGCTTACGGGAATCGGACGTTCGGACTGCCGCGCGCATGTCCGGAGAGCAGCGCCCCAATGCGGTTTACGCTCATCTTGGTTGCCGCATCGAGTGCGGGCAATGCGCCAGCTTTGCCAAGTCGGTCATTAGCGAGGAGCACAAGGTCGGCCAGCCCACCTGGCCCGCCGAATAAATCTAGCTCCTGGCAAGGCATTGAGCACCAGCCGCCCTCACCCGGCGGCTGGCTTCGTCGTGCCTGGATTTCTGCTCTGCATTGCCAATCTTTGGTGATAGAGTAGCGGCCTATATTCTCTCCCTATCCCCCGGCCGAATCGGCCTGAATTTGTAACCCCCACAGTTGTAAAAAGGAGTTGGCGATGAAGGGTGATCCAGAGGTCATCAAGCACCTGAACAAGATTCTCAAGAACGAGCTGACCGCCATCAACCAGTACTTCCTGCATGCTCGTATGCTTCAGAATTGGGGCCTCGATCGCCTGGGCGACTACGAGTACAAGGAATCCATCGACGAGATGAAGCACGCGGATGAGCTGACCAAGCGCATCCTGTTCCTTGATGGCCTGCCCAACCTTCAGACGCTGAACCGCCTGCGCATCGGCGAGACCGTTCCCGAGCTGCTGGAAGCCGACCTCGCAGTCGAGATGGAAGCGATGCTCGACCTGCGCGAAGCCATCGCCTACTGCGAATCCGTGAAGGATTACGTGAGCCGCGAGCTGCTGGAAGACATCCTCGAGTCCGAGGAAGAGCACGTCGATTTCATCGAAACCCAGCTCACCCTCATCAAGACCGTCGGCCTTGAGAACTATCTCCAGAAGCAGATGAAAGCCGCCGACGAGCACTAGAGCGACTTTCGAGCAAAACGCATGTTTTGCGGTTAAGAAAGCGCGACCAACAAAGGATTTAGAGCGGGCGACCTGCTGCAAGCTGGTCGCAAACCGCTCTAAGAGCAGCTTTCGAGCAGGGTAGAACGCCCTGCGCTTAAGAAAGTGCGACCAACAAAGAGCTTAGAACAGCTTTCGAGCCTGCAACAAAAAACAGGGGCCGCGATCTCATCCGATCGCGGCCCCTGTTGCGTTCAAGACCAGAGAAGTGCGGCCTGGATCAGGCGGCTTCCTGGCTGGCCAGTTCCTGCTGAAGCCCTTCGGCGATGAGGAACGCCAGCTCCAGCGCCTGCGCCGCATTCAGGCGCGGGTCGCAATGGGTGTGGTAGCGATCGGCCAGGTTCTCGTCGGTAATGGCAATCGCGCCGCCCGTGCATTCGGTCACGTTCTGGCCGGTCATCTCGGCGTGGATGCCGCCCGCGTGCGTGCCCTCGGCCCGGTGAATGGCGAAGAACGAGCGCACTTCGGTCATGAGCCGGTCGAACGGGCGGGTCTTGTAGCCCGTGCCGGTCTTGACGGTGTTGCCGTGCATCGGGTCGCACGACCAGATGACGCTGCGGCCTTCCTTCTTCACCGCGCGCACCAGCTGCGGCAGGTGCGCATCGATCTTCTCCGCGCCGTAACGGGCGATGAGCGTGATGCGGCCCGCCTCGTTGTTCGGGTTCAGCGTGTCGAGCAGACGCAGAAGCGTGTCCGGCTCCAGCGACGGGCCGACCTTCATGCCGATCGGGTTGCCGATGCCGCGCAGGAACTCGACGTGGGCCGAGCCGGGGAAGCGGGTGCGATCGCCAATCCACAGCATGTGCGCCGAGGTGTCGTACCACTGGCCGGTCAGCGAATCCTGACGGGTCATCGCCTGCTCGTAGCCGAGCAGCAGGGCCTCGTGGCTGGTGTAGAACTCGGTGCCGCGCAGCTGCGGCGCGGTTTCCGGATTGATGCCGCAGGCTTCCATGAAGCTGAGCG
>JAEZBH010000249.1 GCA_023427285.1 Pseudomonadota bacterium | reverse complement strand
ATCGCTTGCTGCCTCGACGTTCGGGCCGCCGCCCTGCGCCATGTCCGGACGGCCACCGCCGCCCTGACCGCCGACAGCCGCCACGGCAGCCTTGACCAGATCGACCGCCGAGATGCGATCCTTCAGGTCATCGGTCACGCCGACGGCAACCGAGGCCTTGCCGCCATCGGTCGTCACCATGACAGCAACGCCCGAGCCGATCTTGGACTTCGCCCCATCGACCAGACCGCGCAAATCACGGGCCGGAATGGCATCGGTCACCTGACCCAGGAAGTTGATGCCGTTCACCTGCTCAGCCGACGGAGCCGAAGCGCCATTGGCCGAACCGCCCGCCAGCGCCAGCGCCTTCTTGGCCTCGGTCAGTTCGCGCTCCAGCTTGCGGCGCTCTTCCACGAGAGCCGTGACGCGCTCGACGATATCCGCCGGGCTGGTCTTCAGCACCGTCGCCACCGCCTTCACGCGGGCTTCCTGCTCCTCGAAATAGGTGCGGGCAGCCTCGCCGGTCAGTGCCTCGATACGGCGCACGCCTGCGGACACCGCGCCCTCGCCCACAATCGCGAACACGCCGATGTCGCCGGTGCGGTTGACGTGGGTGCCGCCGCACAGCTCGACCGAGAAGTGGCCGCGCTCGTTGTCCGGCTCATCGCCCATGCTGACCACGCGCACTTCATCGCCGTACTTCTCGCCGAACAGCGCCATGGCCCCGGCCTTGATCGCCTCGTCCGGCGTCATCAGGCGGGTGACGACATCGTGGTTCTCGCGGATACGGGCGTTCACGTCAGCCTCGACCGAAGCGATCTCGTCCTCGCTCAGCGACTTGTTGTGCGAGATATCAAAACGCAGGCGGTCCGCTGCCACCAGCGAGCCCTTCTGGGTGACGTGCGCGCCGAGCTTGCGGCGCAGCGCCTCGTGCAGCAGGTGGGTGGCCGAGTGGTTGGAGCGCAGCGCCGAGCGGCGCTCGCCGTCCACGATCATCTCCAGCTCGTCGCCAACGCGCACGGTGCCAGCCTTCACCTCACCCACATGAACGTGGATGAGGCCGAGCGGCTTCTGGGTATCGCTGACGGTGATCTCGAGGCCATTGCCGCCGCGCAGCACGCCGGCATCGCCCATCTGACCGCCGGATTCACCGTAGAACGGGGTCTGGTTGGTGACGATGCGCACAGATTCGCCCGCCTGCGCGCTCTCGACACGCTGGCCGTCCTTCACGATGGCGATCACCTGCCCCTGAGCGGTCTCGGCGTTGTAGCCGACGAACTCGGTCGCACCGGATTCCTGCGCCAGATCGAACCACAGGGTCTCGGCGGCCTTTTCGCCCGAGCCGGACCATGCCGCGCGCGCCGCCGCCTTCTGGCGGGCCATGGCAGCGTCAAAGCCGTCCTTGTCGACCGTCAGGCCTTGAGAGCGCAGCGCATCCTCGGTCAGATCGTACGGGAAGCCGAAGGTGTCATAGAGCTTGAAGGCAACCTCGCCCGGCAGCGCCGAACCCGGCGTCAGGTGGGTGAGTTCCTCGTCCAGCAGCTTCAGGCCCTTGTCGAGCGTCTGGCGGAAACGGGTCTCCTCCAGCTTCAGGGTCTCGCGGATCAGCGCATCGGCGCGCACCAGTTCGGGATAGGCCGCGCCCATCTGGTTGATGAGCGCCGGGACCAGACGGTACATCAGCGGCTCTTTTGCGCCCAGCAGATGCGCATGGCGCATAGCGCGGCGCATGATGCGGCGCAGCACGTAACCGCGACCATCGTTGGACGGCAGCACGCCATCAGCGATCAGGAAGCTGACGGCACGCAGGTGATCGGCGATCACGCGGTGCGAGACCTTGCTGTCGCCGTCCGGGTTGGTGGACGTGGCGTCCGCCGAGGCCATGATGAGAGCACGCAGCGTGTCGGTGTCGTAGTTGTCGTGCTTGCCTTGCAGCACGGCAGCAACGCGCTCGAGGCCCATGCCGGTGTCGATGGAGGGGCGCGGCAGGTCAAGCCGGGTGTCGGCATCCACCTGCTCGTACTGCATGAACACCAGGTTCCAGATTTCGGTCCAGCGGTCGCCGTCTTCCTCCGGCGATCCCGGCACGCCGCCGTAGATGTGCTCGCCGTGATCGAAGAAGATTTCCGAGCACGGACCGCACGGGCCGGTGTCGCCCATGGACCAGAAGTTGTCCTTGGTCGGGATGCGGATGATGCGATCATCAGAGAAGCCGGCGATCTTCTTCCACAGGTCGAACGCCTCGTCGTCCGTGTGGTACACGGTAACCAGCAGGCGGTCCTTGGAGACGCCCCACTCCTTGGTGATCAGGCGCCACGCGGAATCGATGGCGCGCTCCTTGAAGTAGTCGCCGAACGAGAAATTGCCCAGCATCTCGAAGAAGGTGTGGTGGCGGGCCGTATAGCCCACATTGTCCAGATCGTTGTGCTTGCCGCCTGCGCGCACGCACTTCTGCGAGCTGGCCGCAGTCTTGTAGGGGCGCGTCTCCAGACCGGTGAACACGTTCTTGAACTGCACCATGCCCGCGTTGGTGAACATCAACGTCGGGTCGTTCCGCGGAACGAGCGGGCTGCTCGGCACCACCTCGTGGCCTTCGCGACGGAAGAAGTCGAGGAAGGAAGAGCGGATATCGTTGGAACTGGCCACGCCTAAGCCTCTTTTCTAATCTTGCGGCCATTGTGATCCGCCGCTGGCGGACATGGCCGAATTCCTGATCCCACAGTCCGGTTCGACACGATGCGCTCGGCCCGGGCACATACTCCTGCCCGGCCCAAGCCGTCTCGCACGGACCTTTTCATTCGGACCTGACTTAAGCGCAACCGGCGTTGGTGAAAAGAGGGATACGCACCAATACTTCCGCCAAGCTGCCCATTTTACGCCTTTGAGAAGACAAGAAAGCCGGACGTTCCAGTGAAAACCACGGAAACGCCCGGCCACTTGGCTAGAGCGACTTTCGAGCAAAACGCATGTTTTGCGGTTAAGAAAGCGCGACCAACAAAGGATTTAGAGCGGGCGACCTGCTGCAAGCTGGTCGCAAACCGCTCTAAAGTTTGGGTGAGGAACGAGGGCCGGGAACGCCTCCCGGCCAATCACCCTTTTCAGCTTAGATGTCGTCGTCCTCGCTCGGCGAGGCCATCAGCGCTTCGGCAACGAGACCTGCGTTGCGGCGGATCGCCGCTTCGATCGCATTGGCCACGTCCGGGTTCTCCAGCAGGAACCGCTTGGCATTCTCGCGGCCCTGACCGACGCGGGTGCTGTCGTAGGAGAACCATGCGCCGGACTTCTCCACCACGCCGGCCTTGACGCCGAGGTCGAGGATTTCGCCCATCTTGGACACGCCTTCGCCGTACATGATGTCGAATTCAACCTGCTTGAACGGCGGGGCCATCTTGTTCTTGACCACCTTCACCCGGGTCTGGTTGCCGACGATCTCGTCGCGCTCCTTGATCTGGCCGATGCGGCGGATGTCGAGGCGCACCGAGGCATAGAACTTGAGCGCGTTGCCGCCGGTGGTGGTCTCCGGGCTGCCGTACATCACGCCGATCTTCATGCGCACCTGGTTGATGAAGATCACGATGCACTTGGACTTGGAGATCGAGCCGGTCAGCTTGCGCAGCGCCTGGCTCATCAGGCGGGCCTGCAGGCCGACGTGG
>JAEZBH010000248.1 GCA_023427285.1 Pseudomonadota bacterium | reverse complement strand
CTGCTGGCCAGCAACGAGAGCGTCAAGTCCATCGCCTATTCCATGGGTTTCGGCTCACCGTCCAGTTTTTGCTATGCGTTCCGCAAGGCGACAGGATGCACGCCGCAGCAATTTCGCCGGGAGTTTGGCAGCCCTTATCAGCAAGCATCCTGACCCTCGGCGCGGAGAGAAGTTCATACCTGCAAGCGCGGGATCTGACCCGCGCTCGACATTCTGGCCCGGTTTCCAACCCCGCCCGCATTGCAGCTGCTGTCCCGTCGCGCGAACATTGCGCAACGACAATAGCGTGTGCATGGGGAGACTGCGGCATGGCGCAACACCTGTCATCAGACCAGCTGATCGAAGCGGCCATGAAGGCAACCGGCCTTGACCGGTTCGACAGCGACAGCTTTCGGGAAGGCCTCGACATTTACGTTGCAGACGTAAATCAGGGCAACTGCAATGAGGCGGGCCTTGCCCGCATGCAGGCCAACCTGATCGAACTGCTGGCCAACCGGCTCAAGACCACAAACTATCTGGCGCAGCGGCCCGAATTGCTCAACCGCCCGATCGAGCGGCCCGTGTTTGTGTTCGGCCTTCCCCGCACCGGCACCACGCTCTTGAGCAACCTCTTGGAATGCGACCCGGCACGGCGGTCGCCGCTCACATGGGAAATCGATGATCCGGTGCCGCCCGCCACATCTGCCACCCTCAAGAGCGCCCCCCGCGCCATTGCAAGGCTGGAGCAGGAAAAGGCGATGCTCGCTGCGCGCCCTGAAATGGGAAAATATTATCGCAATTCAGCCATCTACCCGAACGAGTGCATCTTTTTCATGGCGCACGACTTCAAGGCCCTGGCGCTTGAATCGCGCGGCAAGCTGCCGAACTACCGTGACTGGCTGTATTCGACAGACATGACCTCGGCCTATGAATATCACAAGCGGTTCCTCCAGTTGCTTCAGGCCGATGCGCCAGGCATCTGGAACCTCAAGATGCCCAGCCATGGGTTGTGGATCGACACGATCCTGAAAGTCTACCCCGATGCCCGCCTGATCTGGACCCACCGCGATCCCTTCACCGCGACGGGCAGCTTTTGCAGCATCATCTCGCTCGCCCACCTGGGCTACACCGGCAAAATCGATACTGAATGGCTGGGCGAGAATTGCGTCTGGCAGATACAGCAGCATGCCGCCCGCATTATGGAGGCCCGCGACCGGCTGGGCGAAGACCGGATCATCGACGTTCACTACGCCGATATGGTCACCGATCCGCTCGGCACCATGCGCTCGCTCTACAAGGCGCTGGGAGACGACTTCACGCCGGAGGCCGAAGCCGCCATGCAGGCCTGGTTGGCCGACAATCCCCAGAACAAGTTCGGCAAGCACGACTATCAACTTGAGAAATTCGGCCTGAGCGTCGAGCAACTCCAGCCGCTCTACGAGCCGTATCTGGCCCGCTATAACGTTGCGCGGGAGGGCTGATCCATGATGATGGGCCGGCACTATCAAAATGCCTATGTGACGCGGAACGTCGACAAGGCTGTGGAGACGTTTCGGGAACGCGCGGATGTGCGCTCGCTTCTATCCTTTGAGGAGCCGGTCCAGCTCTGGACGTCCCACGGAAGTGGCAGCGGCCTGCAAAAACTTGGCTTTGTCTGGATTGAAGACTTCAACATCGAACTGATCGAGCCGAAGGAAGGCGATGTTCTCGCCATTTATCGCAACGCCCTGCCTGATGATGACCGGCTGGCCTTTCACCATGTCTGCCACCGGGTCGATGACTGGCAGGAGTTCACGGCACGGGTGGAGAACCAGCCCGTGCCGCTCGTTCTCAAAGGCGGCACGCCCGGCGTTCTGGAGTTCGCTTATCTCGATACCCGGCAATGGCTGGGCCATTATACCGAATATGTCTGGATGACGCCCGAGCGCTGGAGCCAGATGGGAGGGCGATAATCGCCCTTTTCCATTGCGCCGGTATCTGCACCCGGAACCCGGCCTATCGCGATTGCGATACCTGCACGCTGGCGCGCATGGAAGCCACCTCACTTTCACAATCTGATTTATGAATAGGAAGACCGTGCTCACGGCCTGCTGACCATTAATGCAGGCGGGAGCGTGAACCCATCAGGATTGGAAGAGTTCTATGGCGCTTACAGGAAAAGTCGCAGTTGTTACCGGTGCGGGTTCCGGCATTGGCCGCGCCATTGCCGTTCGCATGGCTCGGGAAGGCGCTGCCGTTGCCGTATGGGATCTGAACGAGACCAGCGCGCTTGAGACCACCCAGATCATTACAGATGCCGGCGGCAAGGCAATCGCCATCGGCGCTGATGCTGCCAACGCCAAGGCAATCAGACAGGCCGCAGAGCGCATTCGCGCAGAACTCGGACCAATCTCGATTCTGGTCAACAACGCTGGCATCGCACCCTTTACACCGTATCAGGACATCGAAGATGACCTGTGGGACAAGGTGATGGCCATCAACCTGAAAGGCCCGCACCTGTGCATTCGGGAAGTGCTTCCTGACATGCTGGCGGCCAAATGGGGGCGCATCATCAACATCACTTCCTCGTCCACCCAGACAGGCTCGTTTGCGCAAGCGCACTATGTGGCCTCGAAGGGCGGTCTCCTTGGCCTCTCCAAAGCCCTTGCTCTGGAACTGGCGGCAACCGGCGTCACCGTCAACATGGTGCCGCCAGGCTTCGTCGATACCCCGATGCTGCGCGCATCGCCGGTGGATGTAGATGCCTACGCCGCCAACCTGCCGATGAAGCGTCCGGGCCGCCCGGAAGAGATCGCGGCGGCCTGCGCCTATCTGGCATCCGAAGACGCCGCCTATGTGACGGGCCAGACCATCAGCGTGAATGGCGGCCGCTACATGGGCTCGGCCTGATTTCAACCACGCGGGAGGCCCGAACACACAACCGGCCTCCCACACCAATCGGTCGCCGTGCGGCCTGAGCCAAACTTGAAAATTGGAAAGGTGTTCTATGGCGGTTGAAGTCGAGACGTTGCTGCGGCCAGTGCCGTTTGCTGTGAGCGACCCTGAACGGGTGTCCGCAAAGCGCTATTACGACGACGCCTTCTACAAGGCGGAGTGCGAGCATCTCTGGCCGCATGTCTGGCAGATGGCGTGCCGGCTTGAGCAAATTCCCAACGTTGGCGACTGGATCGAGTACAGCAACCTCGGCAAATCCGTCATCGTCACGCGCACCAAAGACGGAGTAAAGGCGTTCCACAATGCCTGTCGCCACCGCGGCGTGCTTCTGGCAAAGGGACACGGCAACTGCAAGGGCACCGGCTTTATTTGCCCCTTCCACGGCTGGCGCTGGAATGGCGAGGGCAAGAACACCTTCGTTTATGGTCGCCATCTGTTCGACGAACGCCAGCTGGATGCAGATGATCTGGCGCTGAAGCCCTGCCGCGTGGAACTGTGGGGCGGCTGCGCCTTCATCAATTTCGATGACAACGCGCCGTCACTGCGGGAATGCCTTGGGCCGGTGGCCGATCGTCTGGACGCCCACGGCATCGGCAATCTGCGCGCCGAATGGTGGTTCGCAACCGAGCTTCCCGCCAACTGGAAGATCGCCATGGAGGCCTTCATGGAAGGCTACCATGTGATGCGCACCCATCCTCAACTCCAGCAGACCGTGCCGATGCTCTACAACACCATGTACGGCATGGACACGGGCGGCATTGGCCAGCCGATCAACCCCAACCAGAGCGTGCGCGACAACATCAAGGCCCAGCTCAAGCATCTTCAGCTCCTCAGCGAAGGCATGGCAGGCATGGTGCATGCCAAGGAGGTCGAAATCGCCAGGCAACTGGTGGACGTCGACCTTCCGGAAGATCCGATGCAGGCCATTCCGATGTGGTATGGCATTGTGCAGGACCAGATCACCAAGCAGCTGCGCGCCCGGGGCGAGGACGTGGCCGATCTGAACGCCGTTGCGGTGTCGGACCCCATCAGCGCGGTGGAGTTCCTGTTCCCGCATTATTTCCTGCTGCCGTTCTTCACGGGCTCGTCCGCCTACCGCATCCGCCCGACCGGGCCGGAGACCTGCCTGTTTGAAATCTGGTCGCTCACCAATTTCCCGGAAGGTCAGGAACCCGCACCCGTCATGGAGCCGGTCGTACTGCCTTATGACAGCGATCAGTTCCCGACAATTCCGCGGCAGGACTATTCCAATATCCCGCTTCAGCAGCAGGGCCTGCACGCGGACGGGTTTGAGTTCATGCGACTGGCCAAGTCCATCGAGGGGCTCATCAGCAATTACCACCGCATCATCGATGGATATCTGGCCGGTGTTGATGGTGACAAACTGGCAAGGGCAACCCAGAAGCTGGGCGGCAACTTCGACGGCAAGATCCACGAATTCGAATTTTAAATACAAAAATCCCACCCGCTGGCAGTCGCCGACGGGTGGGGACAGCACCTATGCCACAGGTGCGCTGCGGCTCAATTGAAAAGCGCCTGCCGGGCATTACTGCATCGGCAGGCGCTCTTTCATTTCCCGCAACCTGTTAGATGTTCACGCCGCCCAGAGCGCGGCGCGTTCTCAGACCGACTGATTATCAAGCCCTGCGGCATGCGTCGCCGCGACATAGCCCCACGTGAAAGTTGGACCCACGCTGGCGCCTGCCCCAAGGTAGAAGCGCCCCATCACCGAAGCCGTGGAAACGCCGGTTGCGTAAAGCCCTGCAATCGGGCTGCCATCCGGCTTGAGCACGCGAGCATACTCATCGGTCACAACGCCGCCGTAAGTGCCGACATCTCCCGGCACGACCGGAACCGCATAGAACGGCCCCTGCTCGATCTTGCCAAGCGTCCGGCCAATGCCCTCGTTGAACGGATCACCCAGCCAGCGGTCGTAGTCCCGCTCGCCGCGCTGGAAATCGTCATCGCGGCCCTGCTCGCAGAAACCGTTCCAGCGCTCGACGGTCGCTCTCAGCGAGGCCGGGGCAACGTTGATGAGTTCGGCAAGCGCCTCGATCGTATCTGCCTTCTTCAGATACCCCTCAGCCGTCCAGCTCTCCGGCTTCTTGGCTCCTGGCATTGTGCCTGCCAGCATATACTTTGTAATGTACTGCTGATCGAAGATCGCCCAGCTCGGAATTGCCGGCACAACCGCATGGCGCGCCAGCATGTTCTGGCAATACAGTGCGTAAGAGCCGCCTTCATTCTGGTAGCGAACGCCAGACTGATCCACCAGAATGGCATGGGGCTTGGCTGTCAGGCTTTGCGCCGGCGGCTTCACATAAGCATCCTGCCAGCCCGGTGCGAGCGTGCTCTGATAGCCGACCATCTCGTTCATCTGACCAAGTGCGGCGCCAATGCGCTCCATCTCAAGGATGATCTCTCCGGTGTCGCCCTCGGCCGCATTGGACCATTCGGCGCGCGTTCCCGGCTGGAAACGGTCGCGCATGGCCTGATTGTGCGCAAACCCGCCAGCGTTGACGAGCACGCCAAGCCGCGCCCGCACCCGCCACGGCTTGCCGTCTTTTCGGGTGACAACACCCGTCACCGCACCCTCATCCATGATGAACTGGTCAACCGGAGAGTCCGTGCGAATATCGACGCCCGCCTTGAGCGCGGCCTGCAACATACGGCCCTGCAGGGCGGCACCGGCAGAGACGTAATGCTTGCCTGTCAGCTTGCCTGCAATCGCCTTCAGGCCGATCGCGATCATCTTTTTCTTGATATCCCAGCTGCGCCGGAAATAGGGCAGCTTCAAAGCATCATCCATGGCGGCAGGGAGTTCCAGGAACCCCTTGCGCATCTTCTCCTTCCACGGCCCCAGTTCATTGATATCGAAATAATCAGCAACGACCGTGCGGCCCGGTATTGAACTGCCTTCGTGCTCGTCAAAATAGTCAGGCCAATAGGACACCCGGTTGAACCGGACGCCCTGCTGGATGAGAAAATCAAGCATGCGCGCGGCTTGCGCGATATAGGCCCTGCGTCGCTGCGGCGACGTTCCCGGCGTATCGTCGCTGTCGCCGATCACGCTGTCCATGTATCGGGCTGCCGCTTCCGGGCTGTCGGCAATACCATCGCGCTTCATGAAGGGGTTATTGGGTATCCACATCACGCCGCCTGACTTGGCGGTCGTGCCGCCGATATACGGCGTCTTTTCCAGAATGAGCACAGACTTGCCTGCCTGGCGCATCACCAGCC
>JAEZBH010000233.1 GCA_023427285.1 Pseudomonadota bacterium | reverse complement strand
CGCGGCGCGCCGGGTCCTCCATCAGGCCGCGCTTGCGGCGGCGGCGCTTCTCGGCCGCGCAGGTCTGGTCATAGACAATGGCCGTACAGCCCTGCATCTCGCGAAATTCCCGCTGCACCCGGTCCAGTTCAGAGCGCGGCAGCAGTTCAACGCCATCGGGGAAGCGGATGTTCGTGTACCGGCTCATGTCCTCGGTGAGCACGACGATTTTCTTCACGCTCTCGCCGATGAGCTGCTGCACCAGCTCCGGCACGGTTAGTTCGCCGTCCACGTGCTGGCCGCCGGTCATGGCGACCGCATCGTTGTAGAGCAGCTTGTAGGTGATGTTCACCCCGGCCGCCACGGACTGGCGGATCGCCAGAATGCCGGAGTGGAAGTAGGTGCCATCGCCCAGGTTGCAGAAAACGTGCTTCTCGTCGGTGAAGGGGGCCTCGCCCACCCACGTCACGCCCTCGCCGCCCATCTGGGTGAAGGTGTCTGTGCTGCGGTCCATCCACAGCGCCATGATGTGGCACCCAATACCCGCAAACGCCCGGCTGCCTTCGGGCACCTTGGTCGAGGTATTGTGCGGGCAGCCCGAGCAGAATTACGGCTTGCGGACAATCGGCGCGGCATAGCCCTTCTTGGCCGCAGCGCGGGCAGCAAAGACCTCCAGCTTCGCCTTGATCCGGTCCGTCTGGTGGAAGCGGGCGATACGCGCGGCGATCACGTGTGCAATCTCGCCAAGGCTCAGCTCGTTGTCAGGATGCAGCAGCCACTGCCCCGTCTCGTCGTACTTGCCGACGACGCGCGGGCGCACCTTCTCGTCCCAGTTATAGAGCTGCCACTTGATCTGGTGCTCCAGAAATTCCCGCTTTTCTTCGATAACGAGAACTTCCTCCAGCCCTTCGCAGAACTGGCGCACGCCGTCCGGCTCCAGCGGCCAGGGCATACCGACCTTGTACAGCTTGAGGCCGATCTCTGCCGCCACTGTCTCGTCGATGCCCAGCTCGTCCAGCGCTTGCAGCGTATCGGCGTAGGACTTGCCGGCCGAGATGATGCCGAGGCGCGGGCGCGGGCTGTCCCAGATCACCTTGTCGATCTTGTTGGCCTTGGCGAAGGCCAGCGCGGCAAAGCCCTTGTAGAGCTGGAGGCGGGAGTCCTCCTCGCGCCACACGTCGCCAAGGCGGATATGCACACCGCCTTCGGGCATCTGGAAATCCGGAATGACGATTTCCCGCCATTCGCTTTCCAGATCAACCGTTGCGCCGGTTTCAACCGTATCGGCGGTGGCTTTCAGACCCACCCAGCAACCGGAGAAGCGGGACATGGCGATGCCGAGCAGGCCATATTCCACATACTCATGCACGCTGGAGGGATACAGGAACGGCATGAACGCCGCCTGGAAATTGTGGTCAGACTGGTGCGGCAGCGTCGAGGACTTGGCGCCGTGGTCATCGCCCACGATGGCCAGAACGCCGCCCAGCGGAGACGTGCCCGCCGCGTTGGCGTGCTTCATCACGTCCATCGAGCGGTCAAGACCCGGCCCCTTGCCGTACCAGATGCCAAAAACGCCGTCATATTTCGCGCCGGGCCTCAGGCCGACCTGCTGGGTGCCCCACACGGCGGTGGCGGCCAGATCCTCGTTCACGCCGGAGCGGAAAACGATGTTCTTCTCTTCCAGCAGTTTGCGAGCATGCCAGAGTTCCTGGTCATAGTTGCCCAGCGGAGACCCCCGGTAGCCCGAGATGAAACCCGCAGTCTTGAGGCCTGCCGCATGATCGCGGGCGGCCTGAACCATCGGCAGGCGCACCAGCGCCTGCAGACCTGTCATAAACACTCGGCCACGCTGCTTGGTGTATTTGTCTTCCAGCGTGACGCGAGGATCCAAGAGAGCCATGTCCCTCTCCTTCCCCATATCTGTCAGCTATACTGACCTACTTTGAAATAAATGGAAAGGGGGTCATCTCGCACTGCACCATCGGGTTTGCAAAAGTAACAAAAAACACCGAAGGACATTGGCTTCTGGGCACGTAAGCTCAGAATATACTATGTACGGGAAACCATTCCCTCCTTTACTGACGGATCGAGTTCTATGTGGCGCCGAACGATAACTGCCCTTGGCCTGGCCCTTGCAACCGCCGCTTGCGGCGGCGGAGATGATGCATCCAAGCCAGGCGCCAACAAGGCCGCTGGCCCGATGCGCCCGGCAACGGTCATCGCCGAGCCTGCGGGACTGGTTCGTTTCGTCGACAAGATTGAAGCGGTTGGCACCGGCAACGCCCGCGAGTCGGTCGTCATTTCCGCCAACGTGACCGAGCGCGTGCGCTCGCTGCACTTCAAGGACGGCGAATCGGTAAAGAAGGGACAGATTCTCGCCGAACTCGATCTGTCGGAAGAGAATGCCGATCTGGCAGAGGCCAAGGCGCTCCTGAAGGAAGCGGATTTGCAACTTGAGCGTGTGCAGCAACTGGTTGGACGCGGCTACGCCACCCGCGCCAGCCTGGATCAGCGCACGGCTGAGCGCGACTCCGCCCGCGCCCGCGTCGACAGCATTCAGGCCCGTATCAACGACCGCGTGATCCGCGCGCCCTTCTCCGGCATCGCCGGCCTGCGCAACGTCTCGCCGGGCCTGATTATTTCCGCTGGCACGGCGCTGGTCGAGATCAGCGACATCTCCAGCATCAAGCTCGATTTCACCATTCCTGAATCCTACCTCAGCCAGGTGAAGGTCGGTCAGGAGGTCGAGGCCCGCGTTTCAGCCTTCAACAACAAGCTGTTCAAGGGGCACATCTCGGCCATCGATCCGAAGGTCGATCCCGTCACCCGCTCCGCCAGCGTGCGCGCCCTCATCGACAATCCGGACCACAAACTGAAGCCGGGCATGCTGATGACCGTCGGCATCATCCGCCAGCAGCGCGAGGCGCTGGGCGTGCCCGAGCTGTCCGTCGTTGCCGAGGGCACGCAGAAGTTCGTTTTCGTGGTGAATGAAGACGGCAAGACCGTCTCGCGCACCCGCGTCATCACGGGCGAGCGCCAGCCCGGTTTCGTTGAGATCACCCGCGGCTTGCAGCCGGGTGCGCTCGTTGTGACCGAAGGCACCGTGAAGCTGCGCGACGGTGCTCCTGTCACGCTTCTCAAGTCCGCCAGCGCCGCGCCCGTTGCAAACGCCGCCAAGCCTGAGACCACCAGGAGCTAAGCGCCATGCGCCTCTCGGATCTTTCCGTCCGCCGTCCGGTGTTCGCGGCGGTGCTGAGCATGCTCATCATGGCGTTCGGCATCATCTCGTTCACGCAGCTCCCGCTGCGCGAATACCCGAACATCGACATCCCGATCGTATCGGTTGAGACCACCTATCGCGGCGCTGCCGCCTCAGTGATCGAGAACCGCATCACGCAGGTCATCGAAAGCCAGATCTCCGGCATCGAGGGGGTCAAGGCGATCACGTCGAGCAGCCGCGATGGCCGCTCGTCCATCAGCATCGAATTCGACATCTCCCGCGATATCGACGATGCCGCCAACGACGTGCGCGACCGCGTCAGCCGCGTTCTCGACAATCTGCCGGAAGACTCCGATCCGCCCGAGATCGAGAAGGTGGATGCGGACGCCATGCCGATCATGTTCCTCAACCTGACGAGCGACCGTCATAGCCTGCTGGAACTGGCGGACTATTCCGACCGCTATCTGGTCGATCGCATCAGCGCCACCAGCGGCGTTGCCAATATTCAGGTCAACGGCGGCAGCCCGCCCGCCATGCGCATCTGGCTCGACCGGCAGAAACTGGCCGCTTTTGGCCTGACGACGATCGACGTGGAAAACGCGTTGCGCCGCCAGAACGTCGAGCTGCCCGCAGGCCGTCTCGAATCCTCCGACCAGAACTTCACGCTGCGCGTCAGCCGCCCCTATGAGACAGAGGCCGATTTCGCCCAACTGGTCATCGGGCGCGGCGCAAACGGCCACCTCGTTCGCATGGGCGACGTCGCCAAGGTCGAGGTCGGTCCCTCCAACCCGTATGCCATGTTCCGCAGCAACGGCACGGCTGCACTCGGCATCGGCATCATTCGCCAGTCCAACGCCAACACCGTTGATGTCGCCAAGGCCATTCGCGAGCAGGTTCCAGAGATCAACAAGACCCTGCCGGAGGGCATGTCGCTGGCAAACAGCTACGACTCCTCGGCCTACATCAGCGTCTCGATCAACAAGGTTTATCAAACCCTTGCCGAAGCCGCGATCCTCGTGGTCGTCGTGATCTTCCTGTTCCTCGGCTCCATGCGCGCAACGCTGATGCCCGCCATTGCGGTGCCGATCAGCCTGACCGGCGCGTTCATCGTTCTGGCCGCGCTTGGCTATTCTCTCAACCTGCTGACCCTCTTGGCCCTCGTGCTTGCCATCGGCATCGTGGTCGATGACGCCATCGTGGTACTGGAAAACGTTTACCACCGCATCGAACAGGGCGAGACGCCGCTGGTTGCCGCCTACAACGGCGCCGGTCAGGTGAGCTTTGCCGTTATCGCCTCCACCATCGTGGTCATGGCTGTCTTCGTGCCGGTGCTGTTCCTGGGCGGCACCACGGGTCGCCTGTTCCGCGAACTGGCCGCCGCAATGATCGGCGCTGTCGGCGTCTCGCTCATCGTCTCGCTGACGCTGACGCCGATGATGTGCTCCAAGATGCTGAAGACGGACGAGAAGCAGAGCCGTTTCACCCAAAAGGCAAACGATGTCCTCAATCGCCTGAGCGCGGCTTACCGGCGCTCGTTGAACCGTGTTCTGGAGCGGTGGGTTCTGGTTGCAGTCGGCTCCGTTGCAGTTCTCGGCCTCACGCTGCTGGGGCTGGGAACGCTGCACGGCGAACTCGCGCCCGAAGACGACAGCGGCCTCATCCTCATGAACACGCAAGGCCCCGAAGGCATGAGCTTCGACAGCCTTGCCCAGTCCATGCTCGATGTAGAAAAACGGCTCCAGCCGCTGATGTCCGAAGGCGCGGTCCTGCGTGCGATCGTTCGTGCGCCTGCCCGCGTCAACGGGTCCGACGATTTCAGCAATGGCGGCGTGACCATCGTGCTGAAGAACTGGCAGGATCGCAACGTCTCGACGCTCGATGTGGTCCAGCAGCTTCAGGCCATCACCAGCGACACCCCGAACATGCGCGTCTTCGCCAACCAGCCCTCCTCTCTGGCAGGTGGCCGTGGCCGACCGATCCAGTTCGTCATCAGCGGCTCCTCCTTCGAGGAACTGGCCAGGGTGCGCGACGCCATCATGCAGGCCGCCGAAAGCTACCCCGGCATTCAGGGCCTGGATTCCAACTACAAGGAAACCAAGCCGCAGGTGCAGGTGCGCATCGACACCATCCGCGCCGCCGACCTCGGCGTGTCCGTAACCGATATCGGCTCGACGCTCGAGACCATGATGGGCTCGCGGCGCGTGACCACCTACATCGACCGGGGCGAGGAATATTACGTGATGCTTCAGGCCCAGCGCGAACACCGCCTGGGCACGCCGGATTTGCAGAACATCTATGTGCGCTCCTCAAGCACCGGCCAGCTGATCCCGCTGTCCAACCTTGTTACGCTCACCGAGTTTGCCGATGCCGGCACGCTTGGCCGCTACAACAAGCTGCGCGCAATCACGCTGGAAGCCAACGTTGGCCCCGGCTACTCGCTGGGCGATGCGCTTGCGTTCCTTGAGACCGAAGCGCTGAAGCACCCGGAAGTGGCCGCCATCGGCTACAAGGGCCAGTCGCGCGAGTACAAGGAAGCAGGTTCCGCCCTGCTGTTCGCCCTGCTGTTCGCCATCGTCGTCATCTACCTCGTGCTGGCGGCGCAGTTCGAAAGCTTCATCCACCCGCTTGTCATCATCCTGACCGTGCCGCTGGCGGTGGGCGGTGCCGCGCTTGGCCTGCATGTGATGGGCATCACGCTCAACATCTTCAGTCAGGTGGGCATCATCATGCTGGTGGGTCTGGCGACCAAGAACGGCATTCTGATCGTCGAGTTCGCCAACCAGCTGCGCGATGACGGCTATAGCGTGCGCGATGCGATCCTGAACGCCTCCGAGCGCCGCCTGCGCCCCATCCTGATGACCTCCATCGCCACCGTCGCCGGTGCCGTTCCGCTGGTGGTCATGGGCGGTGCGGGCGCGGCCTCGCGCGAGTCCATCGGCACCGTCATCATCTGGGGCGTCAGCTTCTCGACCGTCCTCAGCCTGTACGTCATTCCGGTGATCTACAACCGTCTGGCGGGCTACACCCGCTCGCCCGATGCGGTCAGCCGGGATCTGGAAGAACAGCTCTCCATTCAAGAGCGCGAGCCCCAGCCCGCCGAATAAGGCAGGCAAAGGCACACCCCATCAGGGCCGTTGCGGGCACGCCCCCGCAGCGGCCCTTTCCTTATGCGGGGCGGCTTTTGGGCATCTTCCGGGCGTATTTTCCAGCCGCACGGCAACATTTCGGGACACCAACCCTTGTGCCGAAGCCCCTCTCCCTCTACCTGTGAGGCAATACCAGACCGCCCTGCTGCATGGCTGCATCAAGGGCGATCTATGAACACACGAGGGACCTCATGCAGACCGACAATCGCCTGTTCGATGACCTGTCGCGGGTTGCGACCGGAGCCGTTGGAGCCCTGGCGGGCATGAAACGCGAGATCGAAGCCCTCGTGCGTCAACGGGTTGAACGTGTAGTCGGCGGCCTTGATCTGGTCAGCCGCGACGAGTTCGAGGCCACCCGCGCCATGGCCGAACGCGCCCGCACGGAAAACGAAGAGCTGAAGGCCCGCATTGCGGCGCTGGAAGCCGCCGTTGCTCCCGCCTCTGCTGGCCCGGATACCGGCGCACGGCGCGAAGACTTGCCGCCAGAGCAGGCCTGACACGCAGCTTTTCCACAGGAAGTCCACAGGAATCTGGCGATCTGCGGGTCTGCGAGCCTTGCGGAGCCGTGGTCATCGTGAGACAATTTAAAGTTCTTGGAAGCAGTTTGCTGCTCCCGCTTTGTCGATGTCAGGAGACACCATGACTGCGCTCGAGTTGGACGATGTCGGTGCGTCATACGCAGATCCGCTGTCGGTCCTCGAATATTGCTGCTCTGAGCGTGACTGGGCCTATGAGCGCGACAACAACGACGAGCTGATCGTCGCCGCGCCGGGCAGCTGGAATGCATACCAGCTGCGCGCTTTCTGGCATCGGGAAGATCAGGTCGTGCAGCTGGCCTGCATGCTCGACATCCGCGTGCCGGAGGCCAAGCGCGCCGCCATCTATGAGACCCTCGGCCTCATGAACGAGCGCCTGTGGCTGGGCCACTTCGAGATGTGGGCGCAGGATGGCAGCATCCTGTTCCGCCACGCCATCGTGATGGATGATGACGGCAGCAGCCTCTCCTCCTCGCAGGCGCACACCATTCTTGAGTCCATCGTGGCCGAGTGCGAGCGCTACTACCCGGTGTTCCAGTTCGTCCTGTGGGCGGGCAAGTGCCCGTCCGATGCCATGGAAGCCGCCCTGCTCGATCCGCAAGGCGAGGCGTAAAGGTTTTAAAGCATGAGCGTTGAGTTTACGGCTGACCGTCCGCTGCTTCTGGCCGGTTGCGGCAACATGGGTGCGGCTCTGCTTCAGGGCTGGATCGCCTCCGGCATCCCCGCCAACGCCATTCGCATTATCGAGCCCTCAGGCGCTGACCGCGCCGTTGCCGCCGGGGCAAGCGCCGCGCAGGTGTTTGCCGAGGCTCCAACGGACGGCGTCATTCCCCGCGCCATCGTTCTGGCGGTGAAGCCGCAGATCATCGGCGCTGTCGCCCCTGCCCTGCGCCCCCTCATCGGACCGGATACGCTGGTGATCTCCATTGCGGCGGGCACCACG
>JAEZBH010000180.1 GCA_023427285.1 Pseudomonadota bacterium | reverse complement strand
GCACCAGGGCGATCTGCTTGACCTGCCCGATGGGCACGCCGTTGAAGCGCACATCGCTGCCGATATCCAGGCCGGTGACGGAATCCTGAAAGAAGATGTCGTATTCCCGGGCATCGCTGTGGCCGATGCGCGCCAGCCAGAGCACAAAGACGAACATCGCGCCGATGAGCACCAGGACGAAGGCTCCGATCAGGACATGGTTGGCTTTGGTTTCCAAGCGGTTATTCCCCGTAGTGTCAGGTCTCGGCGCCGGGCCGCAGGTTCATGGCGGCCCGCCCGCGCGGTCCTTTGAAGTATTGTTGTACCCAAGGATGCTTAAGTTCCAGCATATCCTTGATGGTGCCCACGGCGATGACCCGTTTTTCCGCCAGCACCGCGATGCGGTCGCAGATGGTGTAGAGGGTGTCGAGATCGTGGGTGATGAGGAAAACGGTCAAACCCAGCGTGTCGCGCAGGCGCTTGACCAGCATGTCGATCCCCGCCGCGCCGATGGGGTCGAGACCGGCGGGCGGCTCGTCGAGGAACAGGATCTTGGGATCAAGCGCCAGAGCGCGGGCCAGACCCGCCCGCTTGCGCATGCCGCCGGACAGGTCTGACGGCATCTTGGCCCCGGCATCCGGCGACAGGCCGGCGAGGTCGATCTTGAAGGCGGCAAGGCCGTCGAGCAGGGCCTGATCCATTCGATAATACTCGCGCAGGGGCACCTGCACATTCTCCGCCACCGACAGCGAAGAGAACAGCGCGCCATTCTGGAACAGCACGCCCCACGTGCGGCGCAGTTCCTTGGCATCCTTCTCGCTCAGCGCCAGGGCGTTCTTGCCCAGAACCTCGATGGAGCCGGAGGCGGGCGTTTGAAGCCCGATGATGGAGCGCAGCAGCACCGACTTGCCGGTGCCCGATCCGCCGACAATGCCGAGAATTTCGCCGCGCCGGACATCGAGATCGAGGTTCTCGTGAACAACCTGCGCGCCGAACTGGTTCTTCAGTCCGCGAACCCGGATAATGATGTCGTCGGGGCTGGCGCTATCGTTGGCCGGAGACGCGGGGGAGGTGGGCTCGGCCATACGCGTTACATCCCGATCATGCTGAAGAACACGGCAAAGAAGGCATCCAGCACGATAACCATGAAAATGGATTCAACAACCGAGATGGTGGTGCGCTCGCCCACCGACGCGGCATCGCCCGAGACCTGCATCCCCTCGAAGCATCCCGCAACGGCGATAATCATGCCAAAGACGGGGGCTTTTATCATGCCCACCAGAAAGTCGTTCATGGTGATGGTGGCGCGCATGCGGGCAATGAAGGTGTCAACGGGGATATCCAGCGACAGCCAGCCGAAGATCACGCCGCCCGTCAGCGCCAGGGTGTTGGCGTAAAACACCAGCAACGGCATGAGGATAATGAGCGCGATCATGCGCGGCAGCACCAGCGTGTCGATGGGATCGATGCCGATGGTGCGCATGGCGTCAACTTCTTCGTTGAGGCGCATGGTGCCGATCTGGGCGGTGAAGGCCGAGCCTGAGCGGCCCGCAACCATGATGGCGGTGAGCAGCACGCCAAGCTCGCGCACGGTGGAGATGCTGACCAGATCAACGACGAAAATTTCCGCCCCGAACTTGCGCAACTGGAATGCGCCCTGCTGCACCAGCACAAGGCCGATGAGGAAGGACATCAGGCCGATGATGGGAAGGGCGTTGAGGCCGACCTGCTCCATCTGGTTGGAGAGCGCGACCCAACGGATGCGGCGGGGATGGGCGAACTGTTGGCCCAGACGGGCAAGCACCAGCCCAAAAAAGGCGAGCAGCGAGCCGAAACGATCGGCGATGCGCAGGGTGGCCCCGCCGAGGCAGGCCAGCTCGCGGATCAGCAGCGGATCCTGTTTGCGGGCCGGGGCCGTGGGCACGTCATGCGCCGCGGCCTGTCCCAGCAGGGTTTCCTGATCGGCAGAGGCATTCTCATAGCGGGCATCGGCCCCGGACTGCTTCCAGATGCGCACGAAATGGTGAACCAGCCAGGCCCCGGAGGTGTCCATGGCGGTGAGGCCGGACAGGTCCACGATCATCGGGCGGTTCGGGATAAAAGGGATCTGCTCGAAACGGGTAAAAGCCTCGCCCGCCGTTGCGACGGTCAGGGGTCCGGCAACACGGACCGTGCAGGCACCGTCGGCTTCCTCGGCGGTGATGTCTGCGCAACGCAGGTCAGACACTTGGCTCTCCTCGTTTCATTCCTGCTAGATTAATCGCCCCAAGGCGCAGGGCAAGCCAAGGTTCTTCGATTACTCACCATATTTCGGCCACAAGGCGCTGGGAAAGAGGGCGCGTATGGCAGATCATGGTATCATTGTTGGCGATTGTCCGACCCCCATCTGGGGTTTGACGTCGCATGAGCGTATTCGGCGTATCTTCAAGGCGCGCGGCGTGCCTGTGCGCGATGAGACAGGTCAGGGCAGTGCGCCCATTGCTGCCGATGACAGGGTGGTTCTGGCCGACGCGCGCTTCGCGTTCGATCCGGCATGGATGCGGGCCATTCTGGAGCAGCCCACGGTGCTGACGTGGGAGGGCAGGCCCTTGCTCGCCAACGTGCGCGGAGCAGACGCAGAGGCGGTGCGCCAGGCCATGGAGACGGGAGCGCCCTGGACGGCCCCGGCGGGCGTGACCGTAATGGCCGCCGACGGCGATGCCACGGTGTACAACCATGAACTGCGCAAGCGCGAGCGCCCCTTCGTTGAGCCTCTGCTGCCGGAGGCGGTGCGCGACATCGAGCGCAAGAGCTACTACGGCGCCTACAAGGGCGTGACCGATCTTCTGACCAAATATGTGTGGCCGGAGCTGGCGCTGGTGCTGACGCGCTGGGCCGCAAAGCTGGGCATGACGCCGAACATGGTGACGGCGATCGGCTTTGTGCTGTGCATCGGCGCGACCGTTGCCTTCTTCGAGGGGCATCTGTGGCTCGGCATGCTCATGGGCTGGATCATGATGGTGCTGGACACGGTGGACGGGAAACTGGCCCGCTGCACCATCACCTCGTCCAAGATCGGCAACATCTTCGACCACGGCATCGATCTCATTCACCCGCCGTTCTGGTACTGGGCCTGGCTGGCCGGTCTTGCGGCCTACGGCACGCCGGTTGGCTCTGAAGCCTATGGGCTGCTGTTGTGGGTGATCTTTGGCACCTACATTCTGGGCCGGGTGATCGAGGGCATCTTTGAGTGGCGCTACAAGATGCACATTCACGTCTGGCAGAAGATCGACAGCCAGTTCCGCCTGATTACCGCGCGGCGCAGCCCGAACGTGCTGATCCTGCTGGTTGCGCTGGTCTTTGGCCGCCCGGACATCGGCATCTACCTTGTGGCGCTGTGGAGCATCCTTTCGCTGCTGTTCCACACCGTGCGTCTGGGGCAGGCCTTTGCCTCGCGCAAGCCGATCGTCTCGTGGATGAGCGCGTCCTGATGACCAACGGCCTGACGAAGCGGGGGCTGACCGCGCTGGTGCCCGCAGGGCGCAGGCCAGGGG
>JAEZBH010000164.1 GCA_023427285.1 Pseudomonadota bacterium | reverse complement strand
GGTCTGGACATGGGCATCGTCAACGCGGGCCAGCTTGATGTGTACGACGAAATTCCAGCCGAACTGCGCGAGCGCGTGGAGGACGTGATCCTCAACCGCCGCGAAGATGCAACGGAGCGTCTGCTGGAAATTGCCGAGAAGTATCGCGAGAGCGGCGCGCAGGCCGAAACGCAGGAAGCCGAGTGGCGCTCGTGGCCGGTCGTCAAACGGCTGGAATATGCGCTGGTCAAAGGCATCGATGCGCATGTCATTGATGACACGGAAGAAGCGCGCCAGCAGTTCGCCCGTCCGATCGAGGTGATCGAAGGCCCGCTGATGTCCGGCATGAACGTGGTGGGCGACCTGTTCGGCGCGGGCAAGATGTTCCTGCCGCAGGTGGTGAAGTCCGCCCGCGTGATGAAGAAGGCGGTGGCGCACCTCATCCCCTTCATCGAGGCGGAGAAGACCGAGAACACCAAGGCCAAGGGCAAGATCGTCATGGCGACGGTCAAGGGCGACGTGCACGATATCGGCAAGAACATCGTGGGCGTCGTGCTCCAGTGCAATAATTACGAGGTCATCGATCTCGGCGTCATGGTGCCGTATCAGACCATTCTGAAAACGGCGAAGGAGACGGGCGCGGATATCATCGGCCTGTCGGGCCTCATCACCCCGTCGCTCGATGAGATGTGCACGGTGGCGGAGGAGATGACCCGCGAGGGCTTCACCATCCCGCTGATGATCGGCGGGGCGACGACCTCGAAGGTTCACACCGCGTTGAAAATCGCGCCGCGCTATGAAAGCGGCCCGACCATTCACGTTCTGGACGCCAGCCGCGCCGTCGGCGTGGCCACCTCGCTGGTCTCCGAGACCGGGCGCGATGCGTTCGTTGAAGATATTGCGGCGGAATATGAAGATATTCGCGTCAAGCGCGCCAATAACAAGGAATCCGAGCTGGTCTCGCTTGAGGCTGCGCGCGAGAATGGCGTGAAGCTGGACTGGGACGGTTACACTGCGCCCAAGCCCGCGTTCCTTGGCACCAAGGTGTTCGAGGATTATCCGCTGGAAGATCTGGTGGAGCGCATCGATTGGACGCCGTTCTTCCGCTCGTGGGAGCTGGCGGGCAATTTCCCGGCCATCCTGACCGACGAGGTGGTGGGCGAAAGCGCGAGCCAGCTGTTTGCTGATGCAAAAGCCATGCTTGAGAAAATCATCAAGGAGAAGTGGCTGACCGCCAAGGCCGTCATCGGCTTCTGGCCCGCTGTGCGCGATGGCGATGACGTTGTGCTGTTCGAGGACGAGAGCCGCACCACCGAACTCTCCCGCACGCACTTCCTGCGCCAGCAGTTCGCCAAGCGCGAAGGGCGGCCCAACATGTGCCTGGCTGATTTCGTCTCGCCCAAGGCGGATTACTTCGGCGGTTTTGCGGTGACGGCAGGCCACGGCATCGATGAGCATCTGGCCCGCTTCAAGGCCAATCACGACGACTATTCCGACATTCTGCTCAAAGCGCTGGCGGATCGTCTGGCAGAAGCCTTGGCCGAGCGGATGCACGAGCGCGTGCGCCGTGAATTCTGGGGCTATGCGGCGGACGAGACCCTCAGCAACGAGGACATCATCCGCGAGAAGTATCAGGGCATCCGCCCGGCACCGGGTTATCCGGCTTGCCCGGATCACTCGGAAAAGCCCGAGCTGTTCCGCCTGCTGAACGCAGGTCAGAACGCCGGGATCGTGCTGACCGAAAGCTTTGCCATGGTGCCGACGGCGGCTGTGTCGGGCTATTATTTCGCCCATCCGGAAGCGCAGTATTTCGGCGTGGCGCGTGTGGGTCGCGATCAGGTGGAAGACTACGCGCGCCGTCGCGGTGTCTCGGTTGAGCAGGCGGAGCGCTGGCTGCGCCCCAATCTAGGATATTGACTCTCAAGCCCTTGCTGCTCGTAAGGTGCGTCTGAACGGGCGTCATCGAGGGCGAAATGGAACAGGCAAGACAACGGGGAGGGGCGCTGTGGCGCACCCTCCTCAACACGGGCCTCAAGATAGGTGCGGGGCTGGCTGGCCTTTTGCTGCTGCTGTTGGCAGGAGCGGCGCTGTGGACCCAGTATCTGTTTCAGGAGCCGTTCATGCGCACCTGGAGCCGGGCGTTGGCGCCGGAGCTGTCCTGGCAGCGCGCCAAATACCCCTCGGTTGATTGGGCGTTTGCGATTGTCGACCTGTTCATGGTCGAGGACAATCGCCGCAGCTTTTCCGTAGTTCCCAGCGCGCAAGCCGCAGACCTTGCCATTTCCCCGGTGGTTGGTCCGCGCGTTCTCAGCCGGCCTTTGTTTGCCCGCTACACGCAAGACGGCATTCCCTTGCCTGCCATGTCGGAGACGGGGGAGGATTTTGAGGGCAGGGTGATCGAGCGCCTGCCTTCGGCCTCGGCAATTCTTGTCTCTGACGAAAAAGAACTGAGGCAGGCGATCCGCAACGCGCAGGCGGGCGATCACATTCTCATCAATCCTGGCAGTTATCTGGTGCCGGGCAATCTGGAAGCCACCGCCAGCGGCACGCCAGAGGCCCCGATTTTCCTGCGCGCAGCCAAATTCGGTGATGTGCAGCTTCAGTTTCGCTCTGCTGAAGGCATTATTCTCTCCGGCGCCTATTGGGTGATCGAGAACCTCTCGATCGAAGGCGTTTGCCCGGTTGAGCATTTTTGCGAACATGCCCTGCATGTGGTGGGCGGCGCGCATTCCACCATTATTCGCAATAATGTGGTGCGGAACTACAATGCGCCCATCAAGGTGAACCTGTCGCGCAAGCGTGACCGGATGCCGGACTATGGCCTGATTGAGGGCAACCGCTTCAGCAATGATCGCCCGCGCAACACGACGCGGCCGGTGACGCTGATTGATATTGTCGGCGCGGATGGCTGGCGCGTCACATCCAATTTTATTGCCGACTTCGCCAAGAATGGGAGCGATCACACCAGCTACGCGGCCTTCATCAAGGGCGCGAACCGGGGCGGGGTGTTCGAGCGCAATCTGGTGGTGTGCGAATGGAAACACAAGGGCGGCGTTCGGCTGGGGTTGTCCCTTGGTGGCGGCGGCACGGCGGACTATGCTTGCCGCGATGGCAAATGCGCGGTGGAAAATGACGGCGGCGTCATTCGCAACAATGTCATTCTGAATTGCCCGAATGACGTGGGCATTTACCTCAACAAGGCCGCCAATGCGGTCATCCACAACAACCTGCTCGCAGGCACCATGGGGCTGGATGCCCGCTTTGGCGAAACCGACGCCTACGTGTTCAATAACATCATCGACGGGCGCGTGCGCGAGCGGGACGGCGGCAAGGCCGAGCTGGAAACCAACCTGCTGTCGCCCTGGCGGGCGGCGGTGTTGAGCCCGGTCAGCCGGAGCGTATTCAATAACCCGCTGCGCGGTGATTTCTCGGTTGCCGATGCCGGGGCCATCAAGGGCAAGGGCAGGGCGCTGCCCAGCGGCCTCAGTGATTTTTGCGGGCGCGAGCATAACGGCGCGCAGCCGGATATCGGCCCGTTCAGCCTTGGCTCAGGCGCGCCG
>JAEZBH010000160.1 GCA_023427285.1 Pseudomonadota bacterium | reverse complement strand
GGCCTGGGCAATGCGCAGCCGTGCGATGCCTTCGATCAGCGGCGGGGGGATGGGCAGCGGCACTGGCGGCAGAATATTGAACTGCGGAAGCTGGTTCCACTGGTTCCGCTCGGGGTTGAGTGCCACGGCTACCACGGGCAGCGTGGGGGCCATGCAGCGGGCCAGGTTCACCGGAACCGGGTCGAGCACGCCCCCATCAATAAGCTCCATCTCGCCGCGCATGGTGGAGGGGAAGATGCCCGGCACCGCAATGGTCGCCAGCACCGCATCGACCACGCGCCCGTCGCTCAGGTACACTTCTTGGGCGGTGCGCAGGTCTACAGCGGTGCAGGCAAAGGGTACCTTCAAGTCGGAGAACTGATTTTCACCCAGGATTTCGGTCATCATCTCCGCCAGGCCAGTGTACCCCAGCAGGGAAGGCCCGTCGGTGCGCGTGCGGGCATAGAGCCGGTCGTTCTTTAACATGCGGATCACATCCGTGATCTCGTCTGGCTTGTACCCGGCCGCATAGACCGCGCCGATCAGCCCGCCCACGCTTGTTCCGGCTACCGTGCGGATCTTGTACCCGGCTTCTTCCAGGCAGTCCAGAACGCCAATGTGGGCAATCCCTTTGATCCCGCCGCCGCCCAACGCTACACTGATTTCCATGCTTCTCTCCACCCAATAAATAACGCGCTCTATCCGAAAATTATTTTGTGTTGGTTGGTTGTGCAACTACTTCGCACAACCAACCAACACAAAAATATTTTCGGATAGATATCTACTTCTCCAAAATCCTTGCCAGTTCCAGTAAGCTCAAATCCAACTGCTTTTTGTTGCCGATCACTTCGGGATAGGGCGTGGGGGTGATCTCGCTCTTATTCAGCCCCATCAGCGCCCCATGGAACCCGCGCTCCAGGTGGCGGGTCGCTGCCGCGCCCAACCGCGTAGCGAGCAGGCGGTCGAATGCGCCGGGGGTCCCGCCGCGCTGCACGTGCCCCAGCGTGGTGGCGCGTACGGCAAAGCCCAGCCGCTCCCGATTTTTGGAGAAGTAATCGGTCAGGGCGGCGGCGTCGTGCTTGGCCCCTTCGGCCACCACTACGATGGCATGCGCCTTACCGCGTTCGTATGCATAGCGGATGGCGTCGCCCACCGCCTCGGGTGTGGTTTCGAACTCGGGGATTACGATCACTTCCGCGCCGCCCGCGATCCCCGCTGTCAGCGCCAGGTAGCCGCAGTCACGGCCCATGACTTCGATGAGGAAGGCGCGCTGGTGCGAAGACGCGGTGACTTTCAGCCGGTCGATGGCTTCGAGCGCGATATTGAGCGCGGTATCCACGCCGATGCACATCTCGGAACCGTACAGGTCGTTGTCGATGGTAGAGGCCACGCCAACTACCGCAAAGCCGAGCTTTGAGAGCTCATAGGCCCCAGTTTGCGAGCCGTTGCCGCCGATCACTACCAGCCCATCGATGCCCATCTGGTTCATTGAGCGGATGGCCTGCCGCCGGCCTTCTTCGGTGCGGAATTCCTCGCTGCGGGCGCTGCCCAGGATGGTGCCGCCCAATTGCAAGATGCCGCCTACGTCGCGCACGCCCATCTGGCGGATTCTGCCGGAGATCAGCCCGGCATAGCCGTTCTGCACGCCGAACATTTCCCAACCCTTTTCAATCCCCGAGCGGATCACCGCCCGGATGGCGGCATTCATGCCGGGGGCATCCCCGCCGCTCGTCAACACAGCCACGCGTCTCATATCACGCCTCCTTATGTTCACCGCAACTTGCCGGTGTAACAATGCATGCCGGTCCCAGCCCCCTCTGTGGAACCGGTATATCTACTATTGTACTAATGATTGTTCAAGAAGATACGTGAAAAAGCGGTAGGAAGCATTCAGAAGGCGTCAAGGGAGCGCGTTTACCAGCTTTTCGGCCTGTTCCCACGTGTTATACGCCTGGAATGAGAACCGCACCAGCGTGTGACCGTTCCAGTTGAGCACTGGCACTTCGATCCGCTCCTGCGCGTAGATCCGCGCCTGTACGGCTTTTGGATCCGCTTGAAACGGAATCGGCGCGCTGACCATCTGCCCGAACCACTCGCCGGAGATGGGGGAGAGCGGGGCAAGCCCGGTGCGTTCAGCCACAGCGCGCAGGGCTTGTTCCGCCAGTGCGTGGCACGCGGCGCGGACAGCGTCCCAATCGTTCTCTTGCTGGTAGCGGATGGCATCGGGCACGGCGAGGAATGCGGCGATGTCGCGGGTGCCCTGCCATTCGGTGTAATCCACCAACCGGCTGGCGGAGGGCGTTTCGCTCTCGTAGCCCCAGCTTACCACCAGCGGCTCGAACCATGCGTGGTGCTCGGGCCGGGCGTATAGGAAGGCAGCCCCTTTGGGCGCGCACAGCCACTTGTGCAGGTTGCCCGAGTAGAAATCCGCGCCGAGCGCATCCAGGTTCAGCGGAATCTGCCCCGGCACGTGCGCGCCGTCGATCACCGTCAGGATGCCTGCCTCGCGCGCCCGCTGGCAGAGTTCCTCCACCGGGAAGATCAGCGCGGTGGGCGAAGTTATGTGGCTGAGGAAAATCACCCGCGTGCGCGGCGTGACGGCCTGCCAGATCGCCTCTATGAATTCGCTTCGCGTAGTCAATGGTATCGGAATGGGCTGGTTGATGTAGCGGAAGCCCTGCTTGCCCGCCAGGAAGCGCCAGGTGCGGTCGAGCGCGCCGTACTCGTGGTCGGTTGCCAGCACTTCGTCGCCGGGGCCAAGCTTTATGGCGCGGGCAACGGCGTTCAGCCCGGTGGTGGCGTTGGTGACGTAGGCCAGGTTCTCTGGGCGCGTGCCGAGGTAGGAGGCCAGCGCTTCGCGCGATTCACGCAGCAGGGCGGGCGCGCGGCGGCCTAAGAATTCGGTCGGCTGGAACTCCAGCTCGCGCTGCCAGCGCTGGTAGCTGTCGAAGACCGGGCGCGGGGTGGCGCCAAACGAGCCGTGGTTGAGGTAGATGATGCTGGGATCGAGCAGGAAGTCATCCTGCCAGTTTTTCCTGCTGTGGGTTGTAGGACGTGGTGAAGTCATGAGCGAGGATTATAATCACTTTCCCGCGCATCTGGATTAGAATTGCCAGTATGACCTTTCAACGCTTTTGGCAAAGAATTCGTCGGTTCTTTGCGCCGCCGCAGCCTGTTCCCCCGCACCTCCAACGGATTTTGCTGCACCTGATCCTCGACATCGGCTGGTTTGGCGTGCTCAGCGGCACGACCATTGCCTTTCTCGGCGTGTACGCCACCCGCCAGGGCGCATCGTCGCAGCAGATTGGCCTGCTCAGCGCGGGCCCGGCGCTGGTAAACCTGCTCTTCGCCCTGCCCGCCGGTAGCTGGCTGGGCCAGCGCCCGCTTGGTAAAGCCGTCTTCTGGACCTCTATCATCAGCCGCGCGTTCTATGCTCTGCTGGTTCCGCTGCCGGTGATGCTGCTGCCGGAAGCGCAGGTGTGGTTTATCGTTCTGATGAC
>JAEZBH010000091.1 GCA_023427285.1 Pseudomonadota bacterium | reverse complement strand
GGCAGCGGGTCTCCATCATCTTGAGCATGCTTGGTAATGATCGTGCCGCCTTCGACGCGGTCGCCCAGAACATCCAACTGGCCGCGAGTCATCGCCAGGGCGGCTTTGCCAGCGCCAACCACGCGCACCCGCCGTCTGCTCAGGTCAAACAATGCTCCGTCCAGTTCCAACTGGTCGCCGTTCCGTTTCAAGGCTCGCACAACCGCCTTGCGAGGATCGGCGGCATCCAGCGCGGCGCCGAGGATCCGGGCTGCCTGCGCGGCATGGTGCTGCCCCAACGCATCTACTAAAAAATGTGTCAACATTTCCACATTTCCCCAGAAGAAATGATGAAATACCAGTGAAGTTGTTACTTTTGGACCGCCCATTTTGCGTAAAATAGGGGATGGTTTTCTGAACGACAACTACAGCAGTATTGTAGCCGAATCCGCAAGTGTACGGTAAGATTCAACTCGTGCGAAATACAGCCTGACGAAGGCTTTTTATCTGCATATTGCATTCAGGAGGAACGAATCGTGAACAACCCAGCACTTGATGCTATCCTGACGCCCAAGACGGTAGCCGTCGTAGGCGCCTCCGCCACCCCTGGCAAGATTGGCTATACGGTAGTCAACAACCTGCTTAAGGATGGTTATACCGGGAAGATTTTCCCCATCAACCCCTCGGGCGGCGAGATCCTCGGCCTCAAGGTGTACCCGACGGTCAGCGACGTACCGGAACAGATCGATGCTGCCGTGATCACTGTCCCGGCCAAGTTCGTCAACCAGGTTGTGGAAGAGTGCGGCAAGAAGGGCATTAAAGGTCTCATTATCATCACCTCCGGCTTTGGTGAGTCGGGCCGCCACGACCTGGAAGACCAGCTTGTAGCTACCGCCAGCCAGTACGGCGCGCGCATCCTCGGGCCGAACATTGTTGGCGTGCTCTCCAACGCCTACAAGATGAATGCCTCGTTCGCCCCCTTCCTGCCCCTCAACGGCAAGGCCTCGCTCATCACCCAGTCGGGCGCGCTGCTGATCGCCATCGACGCCGCCACTTACACCCGCCGCGTCGGCTTCGACAAGCTCATCTCCATCGGCAACATGTCCGATGTGGACTTCGCCGACCTGATCGAATGGCTGGACCAGGACCCCTCGACCACCTGTATCACCCTGTACGTAGAAGGCCTGAAGGGCGGGCGCCGCTTTGTGGATGTTTGCCGCAAGGCCAGCAAGCCGATCATCGCCATCAAGTCAGGCGTTTCCGAACACGGCGCCGCGGCTGCCGCATCGCACACCGGTTCGCTGGCTGGCGCTGCCAAGGTTTACAGCGCGGCCTTCGGGCAGGCGGGCATCGTCCAGGCCTCTGACCTCGACAACCTGTTTGACCGCACCCTGGCGCTCTCGCTCCAGCCCCCGATGCAGGGCGACAACCTGCTCATCGTCACCAATGGCGGCGGTGTGGGCGTACTGGCGACCGATGCCGCCGAAAAGTACGGCATCCCGCTGAAGTTCGCCCCCGCGGACGTGCAGCAGGAAATGAAGAAGCACATGCCCGAGTTCGGCTCGGCCAAGAACCCGGTTGACCTGACCGGTATGGCCAACACCGAGTGGTACTACGACGCCGTGAAGGCCGCTTACCCGCACCCGTGGACGGACGGCCTGGTGATCCTGTACTGCGAAACCGCCGTGACCGACCCGCTGGATATCGCCAAGGGCATCAAGCAGGCCATTGACGAATCTGGCGACGTTGGCCGCCCGGTGTGCGTGTCCTTCGTCGGCGGCGAGCGCTGCGAAGCTGGCATGAAGTGGCTGGTCGAGAACGGCATTCCCGCCTTTGGCGCACCAGACGTGGCAATCAATGCGATGGCCGCGCTGCGCGAATACGCCCGCATGAAAGCCCTGGTGAAAGAAGAAGCGGGCAGCTGCGGTCCGGATGGACGCGAGAAGGCTCTCCAGATCATCGCCGGCGCCCGCGCTGACAAGCGCGACTCGCTGACCGAGATCGAGGCGAAGGAAGTCTTTGCTGCCTACGGCCTGCCCGTCACCCGCACCGTGCTTGCCAAGAGCGAAGACGAGGCTGTGAAAATGGCTTACGAAGTCGGCTACCCGGTTGTGATGAAGATCGTCTCCCCCGACATCCTGCACAAGTCGGATGCCGGCGGCGTGAAAGTCAACATCCGCGACGAGAACGGCGTGCGCGAAGCCTACCGCACGATTATGAAGAACGCCAAGGCCTACAAAGAAACCGCCAATATCCACGGCATCGCCATTCAGGAAATGGCCCCGTGGGGCACCGAGGTCATCCTCGGCTCGGTCAATGACCCGACCTTTGGCCCGACCATGATGTTCGGTCTGGGCGGCATCTTCGTGGAAGTGCTGAAGGACGTGACCTTCCGCGTAGCGCCTGTGCCCAATGGGCAGGCCTCCCGCATGCTGGGCGAAATTCGCGGCGCGCCGATCCTGGCTGGCGTTCGTGGCGAATCCCCGCGCGATAAGGCCGCCCTGGCGGAAACGATCTGCACCTACTCGACCATGATCGTCGACCTGGCCGATGAGATCGCGGAATCGGATGCTAACCCCGTGCTGGTCTACGAAGAAGGCAAGGGACTGAAGGTTGTTGACGCCCGCGTCATCCTGAAGAAGAAGTAAGAAATTCGCTTGAAACAGAGGGC
>JAEZBH010000056.1 GCA_023427285.1 Pseudomonadota bacterium | reverse complement strand
CCCCTCGGGCTGACGCTCGATGCCGTCAAGGAAGCGCTGGCGGACGCCGGGCTCACCATCGACCAGATCGACGGCGTTGCAACCTATCCGGGGCGGATGCCGATTTTTCTGGGGTTCTCGCCCATCGGCACCGATGACGTGATCGATGCGCTGGGAATACGCACCACCTGGCACATGGGCGGGGGCGAGCTGACGGCGCAGCTTGGCGCGATTGCGGAAGCGGCGAACGCGGTCAAGGCAGGGCTTGCCCGTCATGTCATCTGCTTCCGCACGGTGTATGAGGCGGCGGCGCTTGCCCGGCCCGACGAATTCCCGCCGATGCAGCGGCAGGAAGTGACCGGCCTTGGTCAGTGGACGACGCCGTTCTGGGCTTTCTCCGCCGCCAATTGGACGGCGCAGTTCGCCACGCGCCATATGAAGCGGTACGGCCTGACCCGCGAACAGCTTGCGCAGGTCGCGCTGAACGATCATGCCAATGCGGCGCTCAATCCGCGGGCCATCGTCAAGAAGCCGCTGACGATGGATGAGTATATGTCCGCCCGGATGATCTCGTCGCCGCTGTGCCTTTACGATTGCGACCGCTTCACCGATGCCTCGACCGTCATCATCGTCTCGGCGGGCGATGCGCTTGATGAGGTGAAGACGACGCCCGTGCGCATTGCGGCAACGGCCGGCTCGGTTGATCGTTACAGTTGGGATCAGAGCGAATTTGCCGGGGCCTACGCCACGGGCCGCGACTTGTGGAAATTTACCGATTATCGGCCAAAGGACGTGGATACGGTCCAGCTTTACGACGGCTTTGCGTTTCAGCCGATCACATGGCTGGAGGGGCTGGGCTTCTGTGAGATCGGCGAGGGCGGACGCTTTCTGGAAGGGGGCGCCCGGATCGCGCGCGATGGCGAATTACCCATGAACACAGGCGGCGGCCAGCTTGGTTGGGGGCGCCTGCACGGCTTCGGCTTTGCCTATGAGGCCGTTGTTCAGCTGCGCGGCGAAGGCGGGGCACGCCAGATTTCGGGCGATCCTCGCGTTGCGATCGCCACGTCAGGCGGCGGGCCGATGGCTGCTGCGCTCTTGCTGGCAAAGGATTAACGGGTGATCGGCTTTCGCCGCAGAATTCGGATTACGCCGATGGCGGGGCGGGTGACGGCGGCGCTCGAAGACGACTACCACTGTATGGCGGTGTGCCTGGCGCATGACGGTGATACCATCACAGACGTTGATGCGCAGATGGAGCGTTGGCCCTGGACGACTTGCCCCGGCGCAGTTGAAGTTGCCCGAGTCACGTTCACGGGTGCCCGGCTTTCGGAAGTTGTCAGCCGAGGGAACAAATCGGCGAACTGTACCCATTTGTATGATCTTGCGGTGTTTGCAGCGGCGCATGCCGGTGAGGCCTCTGTGCTCACCTATGATGTGTTCGTGACGGACCCGGTCGAGGGGCGGGTTGAGGCCCACATTTGGCGGGATGGCGTGGTTGTTCAGTCTTGGGTGCTGGAGGAAGGCGTGCTGGTCAATCCGCCTGAGCTGGACGGGGTCAACCTGTTTCACTTGCGCAGCAGCATAGCCGCGTTGCCCTCTGACGCGCAGGAAGCCGCCCGAATTCTGCAATGGGCAACCATCATCGCGCGCGGGCGGAGCATCCCGATCGAGGCCCAGTCCGATGCGAGCCGCCTGCCCCCGAATTGCTACTCGTTTCAGCCCGAGCGCGCAAAAACCGCGTCAAGGATTGGGCGAATTATGGATTTCAGCGAGGGTCCGGGCGAGCCACTGGATCACTTCAATGGAACTACATTTGAAAATCAGCGGCACGCAGGCCGTGTGGTCTGGCCGCGCTAGGGGAGAACACCGATGCAAATGAACGACATGGTGCTGATCAGTGTGGATGACCACATCAGCGAACCGCCTGACATGTTCAAGAACCACCTGTCGGGCAAGGATCTGGAAACCGCGCCGCAGTTCGTCGTGAACGCGGATGGCACCAGCGCCTGGTCCTATCAGGGCATGTACCTGCCATCGGTTGGCCTCAACGCCGTGGTCGGCCGCCCGCTTGAGGAATACGGCATGGAGCCGACCTCGCTGGAGCAGCTGCGCCGCGGTGTTTATGATGTGCATGAGCGCGTCAATGACATGGATGTGAACGGCATTGCAGCCTCGCTCAATTTCGGCAGTGCGGTTGGCTTCGATGGCGGCCGCTTCCACAAGGCGGCGGACAAGCAGGCGGCTCTCACCCACCTGCGCGCCTACAATGACTGGCACGTGAAGGAATGGTGCGGGGCATATCCGGCACGGTTCATCGCCTGCGGCATTCTCCCGACCTGGGACATGAACGCAACCGTGGCGGAGATCCATCGCCTCGCCGACATGGGCTGCAAGGTGGTCTCGATCAGCGAGAACCCGACCGTGCTCGGCCTGCCGAGCATTCACAACGAATATTGGGAGCCGTTCTGGAAGGCGATTGTGGACACCGACACCACGATCTGCCTGCACATCGGCGCGGGCAACCCGGCTCCGCACGCCTCCATGGAAACGCCGATCGAGGCGTGGATCACCACCATGCCGATGTCGATTGCAACCGGCGCGGCAGACTGGCTGCAACTGAAGGCGCTGCACGACTATCCGTCGCTGCGCATTGCTCTTTCCGAAGGCGGCATCGGCTGGGTGCCCTATTTCCTTGAGCGCGCAGACTTCTCGAACTGGCGTCACCGCGCCTGGACCAATTCGGTTTTCCAGGGCGACCTGAAG
Organism: Pseudomonadota bacterium; assembly: GCA_023427285.1. Taxonomy (GTDB): domain Bacteria; phylum Pseudomonadota; class Alphaproteobacteria; order Sphingomonadales; family Sphingomonadaceae; genus Pedomonas. The sequence goes on along the minus strand of JAEZBH010000056.1, from coordinate 413 downwards.
CCGAGCGATATCTTCAAGCGCCACTTCCTGAACTGCTTTATCGATGACAGGTTCGGCCTGAAGAACATCGAGTACATCGGCGAGGATAACATCGCTTATGAATGCGACTATCCGCATTCGGACTCGCTGTGGCCGGAAGTGCCGGAGCATCTGTGGGCATCGATCAAGCATCTGACGAACAGCCAGATCGACAAGATCACTCACCTCAATGCCATGCGGTTCTTCAACTTCGATATGTTCAGCATGATGCCGAAGGAAGAGTTGACCGTTGGTGCCTGCCGCGCCCGGGCCAAAGCCAATGGTGTTGATACATCGCCCAAGTCATCCGGCGGCTTCAAGCCGGTCGAAGAAGGCACGACCCGTCCGATCACCTCGGGCGACCTGATGCGGATGTTCGCGCATCACGCCAAGAC
>JAEZBH010000416.1 GCA_023427285.1 Pseudomonadota bacterium | reverse complement strand
GGGCGCTGAAGCTTCTCGATGACCTTGGCCATGGTGAAGGTCTTGCCCGAGCCGGTGACGCCGAGCAGCACCTGATTCTGCTCGCCCGCCTGCGCCTGCTCGACCAGTTCGGCAATCGCCTGCGGCTGGTCGCCCGAAGGTTCGAAGTCAGACACCAGCTTGAACGGTCGCCCGCCGTCCGCCTTTGGCGGACGCTCCGCCTTGTGCGGCACGAAGGTGCTGCTGGTGTCGATGTCGTCGAGGGTTTTACGGATGACCAGACTGCTCATGGCTGCACTATGCCCTGCACGTCGAGGCGTGCCAAGTTCTCACTTTGTTCGGAACGGAAGCCCCGATGCGAGGGGGCAGGACCTATATGGTGCGGCAGGCCGAAAGTTTCATAGACTGAAGCGACTAGAAAATCGCTTTCCTACAGGCAGAGGTGCGCTTTAGTATCTTCCGCAACGAATGGGGAGGATGCGTGATGAAGTGGTTGTTCGCCGGTGTCGCGATGGCGGGGGTGATTGCAGCAGGGGCTCCGGCGGCACGGGCGGCCGATACGGCGCTGCGTGCTGACATTGCGAAGGATTACGACGCCCGCCTGAAAGACCTCTACATTCATTTCCATCAGAACCCGGAGCTGTCGTTCCGTGAGACCAAGACCGCTGCGCGGTTGGCCAAGGAACTCCGGTCGCTGGGCATTCAGGTAACGGAGGGCGTGGGCCAAACCGGCGTTGTCGGCGTGCTGAGGAACGGGGAGGGGCCAACGGTGCTCATCCGCGCCGATATGGACGGTCTGCCGGTCGAGGAGAAGTCGGGGCTGCCCTATGCCTCCAAGGTGCGGCAAGTGGACCTGAACGGCAAGGAAATGCCGGTGATGCACGCCTGTGCTCACGACACCCACGTGACCGCGCTGATCGGCACGGCCAAGCAGCTGGCGGCGCGCAAGGACCAGTGGAAGGGCACGGTGGTGTTCGTCGGCCAGCCCGCCGAGGAGCGGCTGCTGGGCGCGAAGGCCATGCTGGACGACGGGCTTTACACCCGCTTCCCCAAGCCTGACTACCTGCTGGCGCTCCATGTGGTGGCGGGTCTGCCCTCGGGCAAAATCTGGCTGGAGCCGGGGCCGGGCTTCGCCTCTGCCGACAGCGTTGACATCATCGTGCATGGCGTTGGCGCGCATGGCGCATCGCCGCACCTGGGCAAGGACCCGATCGTGATCGGCGCGCAGATCGTGCTCGCGCTGCAAACGCTGGTGAGCCGCGAGATCTCGCCGACTCATCCGGGCGTCGTCACAGTGGGCGCATTCCAGTCCGGCCTCAAGCACAACATCATCTCCGACCGGGCCGAGTTGCAGCTGACGGTGCGCTCCGATCGTCCCGCCGTGCGCGAGGCGCTGCTGGCGGGCATCAAGCGCATCGCCGAGAATGCGGGCCGCATGGCCGGATTGCCCGAGGACAAGCTGCCGGAGGTGCGCATGGGATTTGAGTCGACGCCCTCCACCTACAACGACCCGGACCTGACGGCGCGGGTGCGCCAGTCGATCGGCAAGCAACTGGGCAAGGAGGTGCTGCTGAGCATGCCGCGCGACGGCATGGGCTCGGAAGACTTCGCCTTCTTTACCTCCACCGAGCACAAGATCCCCGGCACCTATTTCATCGTCGGCGGCACGCCGCAGCACGAGGTTGAGCAGATGATGGCCGGCAAGATGATGGTGCCGAGCAATCACTCGCCCTTCATGAAGATCGAGCCGGAGCCCTCGATCAAGGCAGGCGTTGAGGCAATGACCGTGGCGGTGCTGGACTTGCTGAGCAGCTCAACACCCAAAGAGGACAAGAACGATGTCGCAGTTTCCGGACAGTAAGGCGTTAGAGGCTTATCTGGAGCGGATCGGGCTGAGCGGCCCGGTTGCGGCAACCGAAGACGGGCTGACGCAGGTACATCTGCGCCATGGCGAGGCCATTCCGTTTGAGAACTTCGACATTCTGCTGGGGCGGGGCATCTCGCTGCGACCGGAGATTGTGTTCGACAAGCTGGTGACCCGCCAGCGCGGCGGCTACTGCTTCGAGCTGAACAGCCTGTTCTACTCAGCGCTGGAATCGCTGGGGTTCTCGGTGCGCCCGTTGCTCTCCCGCGTATGGTTCGGCGGTATCACCGAGCCGCGCGAGAAGACCCACCAGTTGCTGCTGGTCACCCTCAATGGCCGGGAATGGATCGCTGATGTGGGCTTCGGCACGGCGGGCTCCTGTCTGCCGCTGCCCTTCGAGTATGACCGGGTGAGCGAGCAACCGGGGCGGCGCTATCGCCTTGTCGCGGACGATGTGTTCGGCACCATGCTGGAGTGGTCGGTGGCGGACGGTCCGTGGGAGCGGCTGTACAGCTTCGATCTGGAGCGTGTCTGGCAGGCCGATTTGGAGATGGGCAACCATTTCGTCTCAACCCATCCGGAATCGCCTTTCACCACACGACGGATGTGCAGCATCCAGATGGCGGATGGTTGGCGCGTTCTGGTGGAACACGATCTGACCGAAACGGAGGGGGGCACCGTTCAGCGCCGTACCATCGAGGCCGGACCGGCCTACATGGAGACGCTGCGCGACAGATTCCGGCTTGATCTGGACGCGCCTTACGAGGCGATCGTTCCGGGCGGATGCGCCGTCGCGGCATAGGCAGCCGCAAGGGACAAAAGGTTTCAGGGGAAAAAGACTTCAGGGGGAGGAGAAACGCCAGGGAAGGAGATCCGTCATGGCCAGTGGAATGCGCGTATCGCTTGGAAAGCCGATGGTTGCGGCGCTCGCTCTGGCCCTGGCGGTGCTCGCCACGCCGCTGGCTGCGCAAACGCCCAAGCCGGGGCTGTGGGAGATGACCATCGCCTCGAAGGTGTCCGGTGACACCGTGCCCCAAGGGCACGGCGGCAGGACCATGAAGATGCTGGTGTGCATTCACCCGGAAGACGTGAAAGGCGGGCTTGAGCAGCTGGCGCAGAACATGCAGGCCGGCGACGAGGATTGCGCCGTCTCTGACTTCAAGATGTCGGGCCAGACCTATTCCTTCAATACCAAGTGCCGCTCCGGCATGACCGGCAAAATGTCGGGCAGGGTGTCGGACGAGGCGATGGAGCAGACGGGCGACATGGAGTTCGCCGAAGGCGGCTCCGTCATGCAGATGAACATGAAAAACACCAGCAAATGGATCGGCGCGACCTGCCCGCCGGGGATGCTCGGCGGGAGATAGAGCGCCTTTCGAGCAAAACGCATGTTTTGCGATTAAGAAAGCGCGACCAACAAAGGATTTGGGAAGCGGGCGACCTGCTTGCTGAGCTGGTCGCAAACCGCTCTAATCAGCGCAAGATGATTGGCGCGAAGTGAAGGGCGTGTCGCCCCGGCGCGGGCGGGAGTGATTCTCCCGAGCCCCAGCCGGGGTGCGCGCCTGTGTGCGCTGACAAGGCAATGCGTGCCTGCGCCGATTGGTGCGTCGGGGGGTGCGCCCTGAGGTCTGTTATAGTTAACGGGTCGGCTTGCCCGATCTTGTTTCGGCCCCCCAATTTTTGCTCACAGGCCAAAGCCGCAGAAAACCGTGGTCAAGCCAAATTTGTTTCCCAATTCGTCTAATCCCCCCTTGTCACGCACCAAATCTTGGGGTTGATTGCGGGAACACCCCCCACTGGTGGGTGTTTTTCATGATATTGTCACATGGCGTTCTTTGGGTGTTGCGCGAAAATCCGCGTAAATTGCGCAGCTTGCGCCCCATTGGACCTGTGTTGTTGAGATTTGGTGACCACAAGATCTTGTGCTTGGGGCGCATCAAGTGCGGGACCGGAGGACGGCGAAGATGGACTTTGCGAGCAGCAGCAGCGGGCAGACTGAGACGCACGAGGGTCAGGAAATTTCCAGCACCACGATTATTCCGTGGAAGTTCCCGGTCACGGTGGATCACACCCGCGACGCCCTGCTGACCGACTTCGGCAAGGACACGCTGAAGGACCGCTACCTGCTGCCGGGCGAGACCTTCCAGGACCTGTTCGCCCGCGTGGCGGCAGCCTATGCCGACGACGCCGATCACGCCCAGCGCCTCTATGACTACATCTCGCAGCTGTGGTTCATGCCCGCAACGCCGGTGCTCTCCAACGGCGGCACGGGCCGGGGCCTGCCGATCTCGTGCTACCTGAACTCGGTTGACGACAGCCTCGACGGCATTGTCGCCACCTGGAACGAGAACGTGTGGCTGGCCTCGCGCGGCGGCGGCATCGGCACCTACTGGGGCAACGTGCGCGGCATTGGCGAGCCGGTCGGCCTCAACGGCAAGACCTCGGGCATCATTCCGTTCATCCGCGTGATGGACAGCCTGACGCTCGCCATCTCGCAGGGCTCGCTGCGCCGCGGCTCGGCAGCGGTCTATCTCGACGTGTCGCACCCGGAGATCGAGGAGTTCCTCGAAATCCGCAAGACCTCGGGCGACTTCAACCGCAAGGCGCTGAACCTGCACCACGGCGTGCTCATCACCGACGAGTTCATGGAAGCCGTGCGCGACGGCAAGAAGTTCGACCTGCGCAGCCCGAAGGACGGGGCCAAGCGCGGCGAGGTTGATGCCCGCGCCCTGTTCCAGAAGCTGGTTGAGGTGCGCATCGCCACGGGCGAGCCGTACATCGTTTACATCGACACGGTGAACCGCACGCTGGCGGCGCACCAGCGCGAGCTGGGCCTGAAGGTTTCCACCTCCAACCTGTGCTCGGAAATCACGCTGGCGACCGGCCCGGATCACCTGGGCAACCAGCGCACCGCCGTGTGCTGCCTGTCGTCGGTCAACTTCGAAACCTGGGACCAGTGGTCGAAGGACGAGCGCTTCCTCGAAGACGTGATGCGCTTCCTCGACAACGTGTTGCAGGACTTCATCGACCGTGCGCCCGAGACCATGGCCCGCGCCAAGTACGCCGCTGCCCGCGAGCGTTCGGTCGGCCTTGGCGTGATGGGTCTGCACAGCTTCTATCAGGCCCGCGGCATTCCCTTCGAGAGCGCCATGGCCAAGTCGTGGAACCTCAAGATGTTCCGCCACATCAAGGAGCGGGTGGATGCCGCCTCCATGATGCTGGCGATGGAGCGCGGACCCTGCCCGGACGCGGCGGAAGTGGGCGCGATGGAACGCTTCAGCCACAAGATGGCGATTGCGCCCACGGCCTCGATCTCGATCATCGCGGGCGCCACCAGCGCCTGCATCGAGCCGGTTCCGGCCAACATCTACACCCACAAGACCCTCTCGGGCTCGTTCGTGGTGCGCAACCCGCATCTTGAAAAGCTGCTGATCGAGAAGGCGAAGAACTCGGATGCCGTCTGGAACTCGATCCTTGAGCAGGGCGGCTCGGTTCAGCACCTCGACTTCCTGACGCCGGACGAGAAGGCCACCTTCCGCACCGCGTTCGAGATCGACCAGCGCTGGCTGCTGGAGCTGGCGGGCGACCGCACGCCCTACATCTGCCAGGCCGCCAGCCTCAACCTGTTCCTGCCCGCCGACATCGACAAGTGGGACCTGCTCATGCTGCACTTCCGCGCTTGGGAGATGGGCATCAAGTCGCTGTACTACTGCCGCTCCAAGTCGATCCAGCGCGCCTCGTTCGCAGGCGGCGTGGAGGCGGACAACACGCCGAACCTCCGCCAGATCGAGGTGGAGATGAAAGATTACGACGAGTGCCTTGCCTGCCAGTAATTGGCTGGCACCAGGGCGGAAACCCGTCATCGGGCGCTGATCGGACAGCCGGGAAGGGGTGAACCACCCGCTGTCCATCAAGCCTGAAATGTGATACAAAATGTGAACAAAGCCGCCGGGATCGCGCTATTCCCAGCGGAAGCCGAGGCCCAGGAGATCCACCATGCCGCTGCTGCAAGCGTCCAAGACCTACAAGCCCTTCGAATACCCCTGGGCGTATGAATACTGGAAGCGCCAGCAGCAGCTGCACTGGCTGCCGGAAGAAGTGCCGCTGGGCGAGGACTGCCGCGACTGGGCGCAGAAGCTGAGCGACCACGAGCGCAACCTGCTGACCCAGATTTTCCGCTTCTTCACCCAGGCCGACGTCGAGGTGCAGGACTGCTACCACGAGAAGTACGGCCGGGTGTTCAAGCCGACCGAGGTCAAGATGATGCTGGCCGCGTTCTCCAACATGGAGACGATCCACATCGCGGCCTACAGCCACCTGCTCGACACCATCGGCATGCCTGAGTCTGAGTACGCTGCGTTCCTGCACTATGAGGAACTGCGCGCCAAGCACGACTACATGGGCAAGTTCGGCGTGGACAACGACGGCGACATTCTGCGCACGCTGGCCATGTTCGGCGGCTTCACCGAAGGGCTTCAGCTGTACGCCTCGTTTGCGATGCTGATGAACTTCCCGCGCTTCAACAAGATGAAGGGCATGGGCCAGATCGTGTCGTGGTCGGTGCGCGATGAGTCGCTGCTCTGCGACGGCATCATCAAGCTGTTCCACGCCTTTGCCCAGGAAAGCGGCGCGCTGAACCAGTCCGTGAAGGACGACATCGCCGACTGCTGCCACAACGTGGTGCGGCTGGAAGATGCGTTCATCGACCTCGCCTTCGAGATGGGTCCGGTGACGGGTATGACCCCGAAGGACATCAAGAAGTACATTCGCTACATCGCTGACTGGCGCCTGAAGCAGTTGGGCATGAAGCCGATCTACATGATTGACGAGCACCCGCTGCCGTGGCTGCAACCGCTGCTGAACGGCGTGGAGCACGCCAACTTCTTCGAGGCGCGCGCCACCGAATATTCCAAGGCCGCAACCCGCGGCGAATGGAACGAGGTGTGGGACGCCTTCGACAAGCGCAAGGCCGCACAGGCCCAGACCATGGCTGCCGAGTAAGGCGCAGCCGTTTCAACAAAACGCGAAGAGGGGCGGGCCGCAAGGTTCCGCCCCTTTTCGTTTGGGTGCAGGGAACGAGCCTAATC
>JAEZBH010000415.1 GCA_023427285.1 Pseudomonadota bacterium | reverse complement strand
CCTGCACAAAGTTTTGCGCCTTTAGAGCGGTTTGCGACCAGCGCGGCAAGCAGGTCGCCCGCTTCTCAAATCCTTTGTTGGTCGCGCTTTCTTAACCACAAAACATGCGTTTTGCTCGAAAGTCGCTCTAAGCCGGATCAGAACTTGAAGTTGGTGCCGACGTAGACCGAACCGCTGGACTGATCGCCCTCACGGTTGCGCATCTCTTCACGCGGCGAGACCACCTGATACTTCACGCCGCCCGTCAGGCTGAGACGGGGCGTGAGGACATAGGCGCCGCCCAGCTCAACGCTGTAGCTCTTGTCCGCACCCAGAACCGCAGAGGGCTTGTCGGCGGAGTCATACTTCTCGCCAGCGACCTGAAGCGTCGTCTTCCAGTCCTTGCCGCGGTAGGACAGACCCACGTCCACACCCTCGGCATTGGCGCTGAGCGGACGGGTGTCATCCACGCGGGAATAGCCGGCCTCGACCGAGAAGCCCTTGTAGCCAACGACGACACCGACATTGTAACCGGAGACGTCGATGGCGTTGATGGCCTTCTCCAGATCCTTGTCCACAATGTTCAGCGACCGGGTGGTCACGCCGACGCTGAGCGCCTTGCGATCATTGACCTTGCCGGAAGGCGTGAACAGGAACGTGCGCTCTGACGTTTTGGCTTTGGCCTTGCCGCCGGCACGCTGCGGGGCAACGACAGAGCGGGCAGATTGCTTGCTGTCCAGCAGCGCCGGGGTCAATCCGTTCAGATTGCGGGCGCTGAGCGTGGTGCCGCTGCTGCTCTCACGGAAGTAAAGGTAGCCGGAATCTCCGTTCTGGCGTGCAGACTCAGATGCGACAGCCGCAGGGGCCGCCACCATCAAAGCTACCGTCAAAATTCGGGATATTACCGTCATCGTCCCTTTTCCGTATTTGCACTCTATATGACTGCAAACTCGTTCATCTTCCAGTCATTCTTGGCCGCTGCCCAAGCGTAGCGCGGCGAATACGGCAGCACTGTGGCGACGAATCCACAAAACTTATGCGAAGATTGACGTGACGGGCCTTGGCCCACCCCTTGACGAATGTCTATAAGAGATCGGTTTTCGCGGGGACCGGGTCCCTCGAGTCGAATGGGGAATTCTATGAAACTGCTCGTGCAGATTGGCTTGGGTTTGGGCGTGGCGATCACTCTGGCGGCCTGCGGCGGTGGAAAGCATCCCGCGCCGGCAAAGCTGCCGCCCGCGAAAATGACGACGCTTGGCGTCAACACCTACCTGTGGCGCGCAACCGTTGACGTGCTGTCGTTCATGCCGGCCCAGCAGGTGGATGCCAACACCGGCGTTCTGCTCACCGATTGGAAGGTGAACCCGAAGGCACCAAATGAGCGCATGAAGGTTGCGGCCTATGTGCTGGACCGCGATCTGCGCGCCGATGCCCTGAAGGTGGCGGTGCAGCGTCAGGTCAATCAGAACGGCGTTTGGGTCGATGCCCCGGTTCAGGCCGGCACCGTCCAGAAGCTGGAAGACGCCATTCTCACCCGCGCCCGCCAGATCCGGCAGGGCTCGGTGAGTTCGGCTGGCTAAACCATTTAAAGCTGTATTAGGTCCATGACTCGTTACAATTCGAAGGCCGCCGAGGCCAAATGGCAGCGCATTTGGGAAGAGCGTAAGACTTTCCAGGCGCAAGACCAGTCCGGCAAACCGAAGGCCTATGTGCTGGAGATGTTCCCGTATCCGTCGGGGCGCATCCACATCGGCCACGTGCGCAACTACACCATGGGCGACGTGATCGCCCGGTTCCGTCGTGCGCAAGGCTATGAAGTGCTGCACCCGATGGGCTGGGACGCTTTCGGCATGCCCGCCGAAAACGCCGCGTTCGAGCGCAAGGTGCATCCGGCAGGCTGGACCTACAGCAACATCGCAACCATGCGCGATCAGCTGAAGCTGCTGGGCTTCGCCATCGACTGGTCGCGCGAGTTTGCCACCTGCGATCCGGAATACTACGGCCAGGAACAGGCGCTGTTCCTCGACCTGTACAACGCCGGGCTGGTGTACCGGAAGGAAAGCTGGGTCAACTGGGACCCGGTGGACCACACCGTGCTCGCCAACGAGCAGGTGATCGACGGCCGCGGCTGGCGCTCTGACGCGCTTGTTGAGCGCCGCAAGCTGAGCCAGTGGTTCTTCAGGATCACCGACTTCTGCGAAGACCTGCTGGAAGGGCTGAAAACGCTCGACCAGTGGCCGGAGAAGGTTCGCCTGATGCAGGAGAACTGGATCGGCAAGTCCACCGGTCTCAAGTTCAGCTTCCAGCTGGCGCAGCCCGCGCCGCAGCAGAGCGTCGAGGTGTTCACCACCCGCCCGGACACCCTGTTCGGCGCGAGCTTCTGCGCCATTGCCATTGACCACCCGCTGGCCGAAGCCGTGGTGCGCAACAACCCGGAAGCCGCCGCGTTCGTGGCCGAGTGCCGCAAGTCCGGCACCGCAACGGCCGACATTGAAACTGGCGAAAAGCTGGGCTTCGACACTGGCCTGCGTGTTCAGCACCCGCTGGACCCGAGCTGGGAGCTGCCGGTTTACATCGCCAACTTCGTGCTCATGGAATACGGCACCGGCGCCATCTTCGGCTGCCCGGCGCACGACCAGCGCGATCTGGACTTCGCCCGCAAGTACGGCCTGCCGGTCACCCCGGTTGTGGTGCCGGCGGATGCGGACGCCGCCACCTTCACGGTGGGCGACGAGGCTTACGACGGCCCCGGTCTTCTGGCCAACTCCCGCTTCCTTGACGGCATGACCGTCGATGCGGCCAAGCAGGCCGTGATCGACCGCGCCCAGAGCGAAGGCTGGGGCGAGGGCACCACGACGTACCGCCCGCGCGACTGGGGCGTTTCCCGTCAGCGCTACTGGGGCACGCCGATCCCGATCATCCACTGCGAGGCCTGCGGCCCGGTTGGCGTGCCGACCGACCAGCTGCCGGTGAAGCTGCCGGAGGATGTGACCTTCGACGTGCCGGGCAACCCGCTCGACCGTCACCCCACCTGGAAGCATGTGAACTGCCCGTCGTGCGGCAAGCCCGCCGTGCGCGAGACGGACACGCTCGACACGTTCGTGGATTCCAGCTGGTACTTCCTGCGCTTCGCCAGCCAGCCCGCCGACAAGCCGTTCGACACGGACACCGCCAACTGGTGGATGCCGGTCGATCAGTACATCGGCGGCATTGAGCACGCGATCCTTCACCTGCTGTACAGCCGCTTCCTCACCCGCGCGCTGCACAAGGTGGGCCGCATCGGCTTCACCGAGCCGTTCAAGGGCCTGTTCACGCAGGGCATGGTCACGCACGAGACCTACAAGGCGCTCGATGGCCGCTGGCTTGAGCCGGGTCAGGTGGAACGGCGCGAGGATGGCGCGTTCGAGCGCGAGACCGGCCTTGCCGTGACCGTTGGCCGCTCGGAGAAGATGAGCAAGTCGAAGAAGAACACGGTTGATCCGACCGTGATCGTCGACCAGTTCGGCGCGGACGCCGTGCGCTGGTTCATGCTCTCCGACAGCCCGCCGGAACGCGACCTGTCATGGACCGAATCCGGTATCGAGGGCGCATGGCGCTTCACCCAGCGCGTGTGGCGTCTCGTGACGGAAAGCTGGCCGCAGGTGGCCTCCGCCGAGGCTCCCAGCGACAGCAGCGATGCCAAGAAGCTCCGTCAGGCCACCCACAAGGCCATCGACGGCGTCACCAACGACATTGCCAACCTGCACTTCAACAAGGCCGTCGCGCGTCTCTATGAGTACGTGAATGCCCTGGCCGGTGCCAAGAACAGCGAAGAGCTTGCCTTTGCCCGCCGCGAAGGCCTGATGACGCTCGTTCAGCTGGTCGCGCCGATGATGCCGCACCTGGCCGAAGAGGCCTGGGCCGCCATGGGCTTCGACACGCTGGTGGCCGAGACCGCATGGCCGGTTGCCGATCCTGCGCTGCTGGTGACCGACGAGGTGACCGTTGCCGTGCAGGTCAACGGCAAGCTCCGCGATACCCTGACCGTCGCCAAGGGCATGGACAAGGCCGCTCTGGAAGCTGCCGCCCTGGCGCTGGACAAGGTGCAGCGCGCCATCAACGGTGCGCCGCTGCGCAAGGTCATCGTGGTTCCTGATCGTCTTGTGAACGTGGTGGTGTAATGCGCGCCCTTGCTGCCTCTCTGCTTCTGATTGGCCTCAGCCTGCCGCTGGCCGGCTGCAATCTCCAGCCCATCTATGCACAGGGGCAGCAGGGCGTTGCCGCCCGCTCGCTGGCAACTGTCGCCATCAGCCCCATTCCTGAACGCAGCGGCCAGCTGATTCAGGAAGAACTGCTGCGCCGCATGCAGCCCACGGGAACGCCTGCCTACCGTCTGGACGTCATTCTGGAAGAAAAGATCGAGGGCTTCGGTATTCGCGGAGACGAATCCGTTGCCCGCGAACGGGTCTCCATGACCGCAACCTACCGTCTTGTGGATCTGGCAACGGATAAGCCGGTGCTGGAAGACGTTGCGGAATCAGATGCCGGTATCGATGTGGTGCGCAGCGAATTCGCCGTGGTTGAAGCCGAGCGCACGGCATCGGAGCGCAACGCCCACGCTGTTGCCAACCGGATCATCACCCGTTTGGCCCTCTTTTTCCGCACCCAGGGCCAGTGAAGCCGGGTCCCGCCCAGATACAGGCCGCGCTGAAACGGCTCGACCCCGGCATCCGGCTTGTTCATATCTTTGGGCCGGATGAAGCTTTGGTGCGCGAACGCGCCCGCATCTTCGGCAAACAGGTGGTCGAAGACCTGTCGGACCCGTTCCTCGTTGTTGATTTCGACGGCAAGGCCGTGGCGGATGATGACGCCAAACTCGCCGATGAAGCCGCAAGCCTGCCCATGCTGGGCGGGCGCAAGCTGATCCGCGTCACAGGACTGGCGGACGGCGGCCTCAAGGCCGTGGAAGGCCTGCTGGACTCCGATACGGCGGAAAACCTCGTCGTTGCCACCAGCGGCGATCTGCCCAAGACCTCCAAGCTGCGCAAGCTGACCGAAGCCCACGCACGGGCCTTCGCCATTGCCTGTTATGCGGAGGAAGGCGCGCGGCTGACCTCGTTTCTGGCGCAGGAAGCACAGGCGCGGGGCCTGGAGTTGGACCGGGACGCGGCCGAACTGCTTGCCCGTGCCGTTGGCCCAGAGCGGGACATTGCCCGCAACGAACTGGACAAGCTGGCGCTTTACACCGGGGGCGGGCGCGTTACCTTCGAACATCTGGAAGCCGTGGGCGCTGACTTCGGCCAATCCAGCTACGACAAGCTCATCAACGCCGTGCTCGGCGGCAATCCGGTTGAAGCCGCCCGTCAGATTGATCGCATGGCCGAGGAAGGCGAGGCGGGCATTGCCCTGCTACGCGCCGTCTCCCGCCGCCTGTGGCAGCTTCTGCAGGTGCGCACGCTCATGGCGGACGGGCAATCCATCGAAACCGCCATCAGCGCACTGCGCCCGCCCGTGTTCTGGAAGGAAAAGGACACGCTGGCCGCTCAAGCCCGCCGCTGGAGCCAGGACCGCCTGCACTCGGCACTCAATCG
>JAEZBH010000372.1 GCA_023427285.1 Pseudomonadota bacterium | reverse complement strand
GGTGTATCTGCAAGCGCTTGCCTCGGGCGAGCAGCAGGGGCCGACCCTGGCAGAGATATACGGGGCGGCCAGCTCGGGCTCCAATCCGCAGCAGGATGTGGATGCACTTTCCGGCTCTGGCTTTTTTGACCAGGAAGGCTATGGCAGCATGGCCGACCAGATCATCAACATGTGGTACTCGGGTGTAGCCACGATCAACGGGGAAGAACAGGTGGTGACCTTTGTGGATGCCCTGGCCTGGAAAGTGCTGCACTTTACCAAGCCGCTGACCATCTGCGCGCAGTATGGCTTTTGGGCTGAGGAACCGCAGGCTGATATTTCACCCACCATTCAATACACGCCGGTACCCACCCAGCCGGGTGCTGGGGGCGGGGGAGGATAGGGATGCAGAGTAACCTTGATGCGGATGTCGTCATCGTTGGCGCGGGGGTAGCCGGGCTGCTGTGCGCCTGGAGCCTGGCCAGAGCGGGCGCGCGGGTGCTGGTGCTGGAGTCGGGGCCGCGCGTGGTGCGGGCAGAGGCGGTGCGCAATTACCGCGAAGCAGTCGCCAAGGTGCCCGAGTCGCCGTACCCAGACGTTCCACACGCGCCGCGCCCGACCGTTATCGCTCTGGATGGCTATTACGTGCAGGACGGCGAAACATTCTTCAAAAGCACCTACGAGCGCCGGGTAGGTGGAACAACCTGGCACTGGTTGGGAACAACGCTACGGCATCTGCCCAACGATTTCCGCATCAAAAGCCTGTATGGGGTAGGTGAGGATTGGCCGATCACCTACGACGACCTGGAGCCGTGGTACGGTGCTGCAGAGCAGGCGCTGGGGGTAGCCGGTGACGACCACGACGACCTCGGCTCGCCGCGCAGCACTGGTTTTCCGCAGCCGCCCCTGCCGCTGACCTACCTCGACCAGCAGATCGATATGGCCGTTCGCCCGCTGGGAATGCGCGTGCGGCTCACGCCCCAGGCGCGCAACTCTACCTTCTACGATGGCCGCCCGCCCTGCTGTGGCAACGCCACCTGCGTTCCGATCTGCCCCATCGCGGCCAAGTATGATGGGGCCGTCCACGCGACCAAGGCCGAAGAACTGGGCGCGGAAATCCGCCAGGACTGCGTCGTGTTTCAGGTGGAGGTCGACGCGGAAGGCAGAGTCAGCGGAGTGCGCTACAAGCGGCCAGATGGCAGCGAGCACAGCGCGACCGGGCGCGTTTATGTCATCGCGGGCAACGCGATCGAGACGCCAAAGGTGCTGCTGATGTCGCGTACCGATGCAATGCCAAACGGCGTGGCGAATTCCAGCGATCAGGTCGGGCGCAACCTGATGGATCATCCAATTCAGCTTTCGTGGGCGCTGGCGAAAAACCCGCTCTATCCATACCGCTCGCCGCTGGAAAACGCCGGGATCGAAGATTTTCGCGACGGCGCGTTTCGCGGACAGCACTCAGCCTTTCGCCTGGCAGTGGGCGAGGACGGCTGGAGCTTTCCGGGCATTTCGCCTGCCGGGCTGGTGGATGAGTTTGTTCGCGCTGGCGTGCGCGGAAAACAGCTCATCCAGATGCTGAACGATCATGTGGCGCGCCAGTACCGCTTTGCCTGCCTGATCGAGCAGATGCCGCTGCCCGAGAACCGCGTGCAGCCCGCCTGGGACCAGCTCGACGCGATTGGCATCCCCCGCCCGCGCCTGACGTACCGTTACGACGAGCATACCATTGCCGGGCTGGCGGCTGCGCGCGACGTTGCCGAGCGTGTTTTTCGAGCGATGGAGTCGGTCTTCTTCCACCACGGCGAGGAGCCGTTTGGCGCGGGGCACGTGATGGGCACGTACCGCATGGGCAGCGACCCGGCGTCGTCGGTTGTCAACGCCGAACAGCGCTCGCACGACCACCCCAACCTGTTCCTGCTGGGGGCAGGTGTGTTCCCCACGGTTGGCACGGCCAACCCTACGCTGACCCTTTCTGCGCTGGCGCTGTGGGCCGCGGATACCATCCGCAGGGATCTGATGGGCGGAGCGGGGGCGCAATGAGAATGCGGCGCAGGAAAGATAACCGTGTAAAGTGGCTGCTGGCCGCCCTGGGGCCGCTGGCAGGTGTGGTCGCCTGGTGGGCCGGGAAACGCCTCTCCCGGCGAACATCTGCCCGCCGCCGTGAAACAGCGCTGGCAGTTCCGGAGGAGCGTGGTAACGCCGTAGCGGACCCCGCCATGCTGATCGTGCCTGTCACTGCGCCGAAAAGCGGGCGGAAGGGCCAGCCGCAGCGCCGCGCTGTCCGGGTTTACGAATCTTCACCCGCGCTGCCTGCTCCTTCTGGTGCGCCGATGCCTGAGCGTGGTCGTTTCCCCTGGCTGCTGGCAACGGCCCTGGTGCTGATCCTGGTGGGGTTCACCGTGTTTTCTCTGCTGGGCAGCCGCCCGGCACGCACGCAGGTGGCGGCTGTTCCGGGCGGAGACGTGGAGGCCGGGCGGCAGGCGATCCAATCCTGGGGCTGCGGATCGTGCCATACTATCCCCGGCGTACCAGGGGCGCATGGCAAAGTCGGCCCAAAGCTGGAGCAGATGGCCGAACAGACCTACATCGCCGGGATGCTGCCCAA
>JAEZBH010000274.1 GCA_023427285.1 Pseudomonadota bacterium | reverse complement strand
CGCCCTTGGTGATCTCTGCCAGCTTGGCCCCGAACCAGCCGGTGGGGAAAATGTCCGACAGCAGAATCGCCTGATCGTCCGACACGTCATCGGGCAGTTTGACCAGCCCGGTGTGAGCGAAGGGAATGCGGGCCTTCTCCGCCTGAAGGCCGTCAAAACCGCCTGCCGCCTCAGGCCCGCCGAAGAATGCCGTGCCCGCGCGCTTGCCGCCCGGATTGGCGATGTCGCACTGGGCGAAATATCCGGCGCGGCAGTAGGAGCACGCCCCGCAGGCAATGGTGGAGGGAATGACGACGCGGTCTCCGATCTCGAAGTTGCGCACGTTGGGGCCGAGTTCTTCCACCACGCCCACGCCCTCGTGCCCCAGAATGGTGCCCGATTTCATGCCGGTGACCGTGCCGCGGATGAAATGCAGGTCCGTGCCGCAAATGGCCGAGGCGGTCAGCCGCACGATGGCGTCTGCCGGATCCTCGATTTTCGGATCGGGCACGTCCTGAATGCGAATATCCCCAACACCGTGAAAGACGACCGCTTTCATCGCAAGGCTCCACCGTTGACATGAGGTTGTGGCCTCAACGTGCCAGCGGTGGCGGGGTTTCTTGTGGGGGCAATTTACCGGGGGGGCTTTGTCTCAGTCGACGAAATCGCCGATGTCTTCGCCGAACACGCGGAAGGAGACGAAGGTGTGGGTTTCCTTGATGCCGGGGATGGCGTGCAGCTTGGTCAGCACCAGATCCGACATGGCCTGAAGGTTCGGCAGCAGGAATTTTACCAGCAGGTCATATTCGCCGGTGATGGAATAAACCTCCTGCGCTTCCTCAATGCCGCTGACGATCTGCTCGCCCACGCTGTTGGCATGGCCCACCTCGCATTTCACGAGAACGCACAGGCGGCGGAAAGCGGGCAGGGTTTCCATGGGATGCTCCTGTGAGGCGTAATTCTACCAACTGCTTAATATTGGTTTTGGCGCCCCGGAAAAGTCTAGTGCGCCCCGAGAAATAAATGGGAGGTGAAGGAGGGTCTGCGACCCTCCTTCGATAAATCCCGGTTTCGTTTGGCCGTTACGCGATCGGGTTTTCAGCCGTGGCGGCGGCGTAGCGCTCCAGTCCTTGCGCGAGGTCGGAGATGAGGTCGTCCGGGTCTTCAAGGCCGATGTGGAGGCGCAGCATGGGGTGATTGGTGTGCCAGCGGGTGGCGGTGCGGATGGACGACGGGTCGGTCGGCAGAATGAGGCTTTCGTAGCCGCCCCATGAGAATCCCTTCTTGAAGAAGCGCATGTTGTCAACGAGCGCGGGCAGGTCGCGACGCTGGCCCCGGTTCAGCACGAAAGAGAACAGGCCGGTTGCGCCCTTGAAGTCGCGCTTCCACAGCTCGTGGCCGGGGCAGCCGGGCAGGGCGGGGTGAATGACGCGCTCAACGAGCGGGTGCTGCGCCAGCCATTCGGCCACCTTGATGCCGCTTGCCTGATGGCGCTCAAGGCGCACTTGCAAGGTGCGCAGGCCGCGCAGGGCGAGCATGGCATCGTCCGGCGAGGCGCATTGGCCCATGCGGTAGGTGGCGGCCTTCATGGCGGGCAGCCACCGGGCGTTGGCGGTGACGGAGCCCATCATCAGGTCTGAGTGGCCGCCGATGTATTTGGTGAGCGCCTGCACGGACATATCCACGCCCAGCGGCATGGCTTGCAGATAGAGGGGCGTTGCCCACGTGTTGTCGAGGATGACCGCCGCGCCGCGGGCGTGGGCGATCTCGGCAATGGCGGGGATGTCCTGCACCTCGAAGGTGAGCGAGCCCGGCGATTCCACGAACACGGCGCGGGTGGTGGGGCGGAACAGCTCGGCAATGCCAGTGCCGATGCTTGGGTCGTAATAGGTGGTCTCAACGCCAAGCGGGGCCAGCACCTTGTCGCAGAAGGTGCGGGTGGGCTCGTAAACGCTGTCCACCATCAGCAGGTGGTCGCCGCTGCCCTGAATGGTCGCCAGCAGCGCGGTGTTGATGGCGGCAACGCCCGAGGGGAAAATCTTGGTGCCGGCAGCGCCCGGCTCCAGTTCGGTCAGCGCTTCTTCCAGCGCCCATTGGGTGGGGGTGCCGCGACGGCCATAGTAGAGCCCGGAATCGGGGGAGCGGACGGCAGCATCGAACGCATCCAGCGTGGAGAATACGCAGGTGGAGGCGTGGTACACGGGCGGGTTGACGACGCCGTGGGTCCACTCCGGGCGACGCCCGGCCTCGATTAGTCTGGTTGCGGTTCGGTGTGCTGCCGTCTTCTCGGTCATTTGTCTCAAGCGCCTGTTACAACGGGGGTGTCGGGCTGACTGCCCCACTCGGTCCATGACCCGTCATAGAGCGCAACCTTGTCATGGCCAAGCAGATGCAGGCCAAAAGTCAGCACGGCCGCCGTGACGCCGGACCCGCAGGTGGTGACCACCGGACGGGAGAGGTCAAGGCCGGTCTGCTCGAACGCCGTGCGCAGGGCCTCGCCGCGCTTGAAGGTGCCGTCTTCGTTCAGCAATTCCTTGTAGGGCAGGTTGCGTGCGCCGGGGATGTGGCCCGCGCGCAGGCCGGGGCGGGGCTCAGGCTCGGCTCCGGCAAAGCGGCTGGCGGCGCGGGCGTCGATCACCTGTTCCGCCTTGGTGGCGAGGTTGGCCTTCATCTGCTCCAGCGAGCGGACGGCCTTGGCGTCCATCCACGGCGTGAAGTGGCGGTGGCGCACAATCGGCTTGCCGGATTCAACCGGGCGACCCTCGGCCTGCCACTTCTGCAAGCCGCCATCCAGAATGGCGACCTGATGCGAGCCGAACACCCGCATCATCCACCACACGCGGGCGGACGAGCGCAGGTCCGAGTTGTCATAGACCACGATGCGGCTGCCATCGCCCAGACCCAGCGCCTGCACGCGGCTGGCGAACTTTTCGGGAGACGGCAGCATGTGGGGCAGGGGGTTGGATGTATCGGAGATCTCGTCGATGTCGAAGAATACCGCACCCGGAATGTGCGCCGCCTCGAATTCGGCGCGCGGATTGCGGTTGGCAGCGGGCAGGTGCCAGCTCGCGTCCACGATGCGCAGGTCGCTGGCGCCAAGTTCCTGCGCCAGCCATTCGGTGCTAACCAGAGCGTCCATGCCGGGTCTCCTCATGCCGTTTGTCTTTGCGTTCGGCATTTATGCGGTTTCAAAGTGTGCAAGGTCCGTGTGCCGTGCGGGGCGCTGCGAACCTGACGCCTTATCCATACAGCCAATCCGCACCGGGCGGACTCATATTAAGGTGACACGTTCGACAGGTGTGACTTCACATTTTGACATGATTGACAAACTGAATTCACAACTGGCCGAATTCACAGGCAGTGTTCACGAGAGGCAGTCAGGCGCGCAGATGAGGCAGGGGGATTTGACCCGAAGCGCGGGTGCGATTAAGCGTCAGGCATGACGACATCTCTCGAAAACACCCAGCTTGGCAAGCAGACGCCGCTGCCCACCTCGCCCGAGGAGGCGCAGCTCGACTATGTGCCGAATCCGCGACCGGGGCGCAATTACCTCGTGCGCTTCACCTGCCCGGAATTCACCTCGCTCTGCCCGGTGACCGGCCAGCCCGACTTTGCGCATCTGGTGATCGATTACGTGCCGGACCAGACCATCGTGGAGAGCAAGTCGCTGAAGCTGTTCCTGCACAGCTTCCGCAACCATCGCGGCTTCCATGAGGATTGCACAGTGGGTATCGCCGAGCGTCTGGCCAACGAGATGAAGCCCAAGTGGCTGCGCATCGGCGGCTACTGGTATCCGCGCGGCGGCATCCCGATCGACGTGTTCTGGCAGACCGGCCCGGCTCCCGCCGACGTCTGGGTGCCGGATCAGAACGTGCCGGGGTATCGCGGTCGCGGCTGAGGGTTTGGGTTTCTGATTTTGCTTTCGCAGGAGGGTCCCGTGCGCGTAGGCGCACAAACTATTACTCCCCTCCTGCACCTCCCTTTTGTTTGAAAGGGACGTGGGCGGCATAAAGGACAGAGCCCTGTCCTGTATCCTGCCATCCGGCGCGCTCCTGAAACGCGGCCCGAAGAACGAATGGGAGCGCGAGGGTCCGCGACCCTCGCATAAAATTACAAAGCGCGTTAGTGCACGTTGAGGCCAAGTTCCGCCAGTAGTTGCCCTGCCTGCTCCCGCGAAATCGTTGCGCCGCGAAACAGCGCCGCATCCACCAGCCGCAGGCCGCCAAGGTCTGCCCCGCGCAGATCAGCGCCGTCGAAGCGGCACCCGCCAAGGCTGGCCTCGCGCAGGCTGCATTCCTCGAACACGGCTTGGCGGAAATCGCATTTGCGCAGGTCCGCCTGGCTGAAATCCACCCGGCGCAGGGTCTGCTTGCGGAACGAGAAGGATGGAAGCTTGGCGTTGATAAGCAGGGTTTCCTCAAACGTGGTGTCCAGCGCCTTGGCGTCCGTCAGATCCGCGCCCGTCAGCTTGCAGCCCTGAAACGTGGCCGAGCCCAGCTTTGCGCGGCGCAGAAGGGCGTTGTTGAAGTCGCAGGACTGGAAGCGAGCCTCCGTCAGGTGCGCGCCGGTCAAATCGCAGAGCGCACCCCTGCAGGACTTCCACACCGAGCCTTCAAGCCTTGCTTCAAGGAAGTTGGTCCGGCGCAGGGTGCAGCGCTCGAACGTCCAGCCCGCAAGGTCGAGCTTCGACAGGGCAGCCTCTTCCAGATCGCACTCAATGAGCGTGTGCGGCTGGCCAGATGCCGCCAGTGCCGCAACATCCACGCGCGACAGGGTGCGCTCGCGCATAGTGCGATCAGTGAAGAGATCATTGGTCATAGGGCGTCTTGACTGACTTTTTTATGAGGATCTGGCGTCCTCTGGAGAAATATAAATGGGTGCCAGCGCCCCATAAACCTTGTTTGCATCCAGAACCCGGTCGCCTTCCAGTTGAAGATCAGCAGGGAGATTGTCCGCATCAATCAGCCGGATGTCCAGTGTCGCCTGATACCCCGCTGGCGCTGAGGACGTGGACATGCCGTTTATCGTTGTTGTCATGGTGCGGGCGTACAGGCTGCGTGAGACGATGATGAAGCCGGTCTTGCCTCTTTGGCGTGCCAGATCTGCGGCGTGCAGCAGCGTCAGCTCATCCACGGTTGTGGGCGTTGCGCTGCCGCCGATGAACTCGACGGTGATAACGCCCGTTTCGGGGTCTTCCTTCGAGCGGAAACCATCCGGCCTGTAGTTGGATGGGCTAAGAAGAACATTTAAGATAGATTTCTTCGATTTCTTGTATTCGGTAGCGTTGTTGCTGAATTCGGCCGCCGGTAGATGCTTTTTGAGTGCGCTGATATCCAGACCGCTTACCTTTGCATTCTCAGCAACCTTTGCGGCCATCGGTGCAGGGTCGGGCGCAAGGTCCTGCTGCTCGGCGGGAAGGGCGGTCTTGAGAGCGGTCAAGAGTTCAACCGTCAAAGGAGTGGCCGGTAACTGCTGGCCGACAAGGGACTTCACCACGTTGATGGCTTTGCCTTGCGTGATATCGATGCGGCCGCTGACCATAAGTGCCAATTTTTCGCCGAATAGATTGAGATTTTTGGCGTAGGCGACCCGCTCTAACATAGAAAGCGGGGCAAGTGCGGCCTCAACCTTGGCTTTCGTATCGCTGAGAAGCGATTGGGCTGCATCCGTGTTGCCGGTGGCTGCATGCGCATAGGCTGCGAACATGGCAAGGACCATGCTGGTGGTCAGGGTGTTGATATTCTCGCTAGTGTTGATCAGGCGTGTGCCATTTGGATCTGGTTGCAGCTGGGGAAACTCCAGACCCAATCGTGGATAAGTCTGTAGGGCCTGGCTGAAGCGATGTTTTTCGACCAGCCAATAAAATTCTTCCTTAATGGCGGTCGGTTTGAGCGGGATCACCTTGGCATATGGGGATGGATCTTCTCCCGGACCGCTGGTTGCCTCGAGCAAACTGGCAACCAGGCTCTGGACCGACACACTGTAGGGTCTCGCGTCGCCAGCGGCCTGTGCCAACTGTCGGGCGCGAGCAAAATCGCCCTTGCGCTGCCAAGCGGCGGCACGGACCAGATCGAAGGAAACCCCCATGCTTCGGGCAAACATCGGATCGGAGAAAAGCTCCCGTGTCGCCTCGTGCGCGGCGTCGATATCTGCCAGCGTTTGATCTGCATTGCCTGCGCTCAGGTGTCCGATTGCACGGGCGCGCAGCAAACTGGCGCGCCGCAGCGTATGGCTTGGCAGGAGAAGTGGATCTGCAAGAGCAGCATCGCATGCTGCAATTGAAAAGCGCTGGCTGTTGTACATGTACGGCGTGTTCGGCGGTGGGCGCATTCCATTGCCCGATGCTTTGGGAGCCTGAAGCCCGTCGCAGTTTATGAAATCCTGCTTTTTGGCAAGAGCCGGTAATGGCCCCGCAATTGCCGCAATCGCTGTAACAAGCAGTAGTCTGGACCCCATGCGCATCTGCTGCCCCCCTCTGGCTGCATTCCCCCGAATATGCGTATATGTAAAACAAATGGATTAGTTAGTCAGCACATGAAGTGGGTGTCAGGCGGCTCGCCGCCGGTGCAGACGACGT
>JAEZBH010000266.1 GCA_023427285.1 Pseudomonadota bacterium | reverse complement strand
GATAGAGCACCATGTCTCCGGCAGGCAGCTTGACCGAATGGGTGCCGTAGAGATCTTGCACGGTCAGCTCGCCGCCGTCGTATTCGTCCGGGTCGGCGAAGAACAGGGTGGCGGAGAGATCACTGCGGATGCGGAAGTCAGAACCGCGCTGAATACGGATGGCGTTGTCAACGTGGGTGCCGAAGCCTTCTCCGCCCTCGTAGCGGTTGAACAGCGGCGGAAACACCTTCAGCGGCAGCGCCGCCGCGATGAACAGCGGCGAACTGGACAGGGCATCGAGGATGATGCGCCCCATCTCCCGCGCGGCGGGCGAGCCTTCCGGCAACTGATGATTGCGCTTGGCCAACGCCGACTGCGCGCCGGAGGTGACGTTGCCATCAACCCATTCGGCCTCGGCCATCAGCTGGCGACAGCGCTTCACCGCCTCGGCATCAAGCACGCCGGGAATTTTGATCATCATGGCAGGAACCAGCTATGACTTCTTGAGAACAAAGGGAATTTCCACAATGCCCTGCACGGGAACGGGCTGACCGCCGCGCAGCGTGGGCGACCAGCGCCACTTCTTCACCGCCGCCAGCGCGGCATTGTCCAGCCGGTCAGAACCGCTGGAGCGGGACACGCGAATGTCCGCCACCTTGCCGTCCACCCCGACCGTGAGCAGCAGCACGACCGTGCCCTCCTCCTTCAGGCGGCGGGATTCCACCGGATAGCGCGGCGGCACCGCCGAGATCATGGTGGTGGACAGGTCAGAGACCGTCACGGTGGACGGACGCGCAACCGGAGCAACAGGCGCAGACGTGGCGACCACGGCAGGCTGGCTCACGGGCGGCGGCGTCTCGGCAACGACGGCCTGAACCGGAGACTCCCGCGGGGGCAGGATATCGAGCGTCGGCGGCACGATGACCGGCGGAATAACGGCAAGCTGCGGCTCAACCACCGGCTCGGGCGGCGATGGCGGCGGAGCGGCCGGGATGAGATCAACCAGCATCGGCTCGGCGGTGGGCAGCTTCAAGCTCACCACATCCATGCTGACGAGACCAACGAGCAGCGCCACATGAAGCCCGGCGATGATGCCGATTGCAGGCCAGTTGACGGCTCTGGAAGCGCCAAAGCGGGAAGATGACGGGGAATCAGCAGCAGGGCTTTCAGCCTCGGGCAAGACGGCGGGAAGAACAGCGGGTTCGACAATGCGCAGCGGGCGCGTGGATCTGACGAAATCCGCCCCCGCATCGACATCGAACGTCCTTGCCGCTCCGCTCGCGTCCATTGCCAATCCCTCTGGCCAGTCCCTCGAAAAGGCTGTGCCTGTTCAACTTACCCTCAAGCTATAAAAGAGACCCTATAACGATGCAATTGCGAATTTGTCGCATCAGCAAACAGGCCCCTCGCACTTTTCCCGCCCAAAAGAAAACGCCCGCGAACCGAAGCTCGCGGGCGCTGACGCTTTTCGCTCAGGAATGAGCTTAGAAGCGGGTGTTCAGGCTGAGCAAGGCCGAGCGACCCGGCGCAACCACGGCGAACACGCCGACGTGCGATGCATCATAGTAGGTCTTGTCGGTCAGGTTCTGAACGTTCAGGCGCACATCCACGTTCTCGTTGACCTTGTAGCCAACAGTGGCGTCGAAGCGCACATAACCCGGCAGACGCTTGGTGTTGGCATCATCGATCCAGCGCGAACCCACATAGTTGACGCCGCCGCCAACATCGAGCTGCGGGGTGACGTTGTAGGTCGTCCACAGGTTGAAGCTGTTCTTGGCAATGTACTTCACGACGTTGCCGTCATTGTTGCCAGCGCCATCGTCGATCAGCTTCGGGTCGAGGTAGGTGTAACCGCCGAACACGTTCCAGTCCGGCGTGACATTGCCGGAGAAGCCGACCTCGAAGCCACGCACGCGGGTCTTGCCGATCAGGGCGACCTCGCCGGTGATGGGATCGGTTGCGCGCTGGTTGTCCTTCGTGGTCTGGAACACCGCACCGGTCAGGGACAGCTGCTCTTCGAACAGGTCAACCTTGGCGCCCAATTCCCAGCCCTTCGAGCGTTCCGGATCGAGCGATGCCTTGTTGTCGTTCAGGTTGCCGCCCGCAGCGCCGTCAGCGCCGCCCGACTGGCCCTGCGCCTCGCCCGACGGGTTGGAGGACGTGGCATAGTTCAGGTAGAGGCTGGCGTTTGCCGCCGGCTTGTAAACGAGGCCTGCCTGATAGTTCCAGAAGTCGGTCTTGGAGACGACGCGCTCGTCATCCACCAGACCCGACGCCTTGTAGTCGTCGTAGCGCAGGCCGAGGTTAACCTCGAAGTGCTCCGACAGGGTCAGGGTGTCGAACAGGAATGCCGCTGCGGATTCCTGGGTGCTCGGCACGATATTGGCCGCCGGTGCGCCCTTCGAGATGGCCGGGAACGGCGCATAGGGGTTCGGGTTCAGCAGATCCTGCGTCGAGGAGCTGGCAGCGCTGCTCCACGGGGTGCGGCTATAGATCTTTTCCTTGCTGTATTCGATACCGCCGATGAAGTTGTGCTTCACGCCGCCGGTCTCGAACTCGCCGCGCAGGTCGGTCTGGTTCAGAAGGCCGGTGGTCTTGCGGTTGTTCGAGCGAAAGTTCACCCGCACGATACCGGCCTCGGCATTTGCCAGGCTGGCGAAGTCCGGACGGCTGAAGATCGCCTCGTTGGTCTGGCGCACCAGACGGGTCGAGTTGCGCAGCGTGATCGCGTCGCTCAGATCGTGCTCGACGGTCAGCGAGCCGAGCTGCCCCTCGGTCTTGAGGAAGTCGCGCGAGGCGTAACCGTAGAAGTTGTTACGATCGAGCTTCAGCGGGGTTTCGGTGCCGGAGTTGTTGAACGGCATGCCAACGTCCGGAATGCCGTCCGTCTTCAGGTAGTGGTAAGCCAGCGTCGCGCGGGTCGGCGTGCCAAGGCCAACGGTGATGGACGGCGAGAAGCCATAGCGCTGCTGGGTGACGACATCGCGGCCCGCCACGTCGGCATCATGGCCCATGGCGTTGATGCGGATGGCGATGGTGTCGGACAGCTGCCGGTTCACGTCGACGGTGAGACGCTTGGTCTCGTCAGTGCCGCCCACAACGCCAACGCCCACGAAATCCTCGGCGCGCGGCGCCTTGGTAATCATGTTGACGACGCCGCCGCTGGCGCCACGACCGATCAGAGCGCCGCTCGGCCCCTTCACCACCTCGACGGATTCAAGGTTGAACACTTCATAGTTGAAGCGGCCCACGTTGCGGATGCCATCGACCAGCATGTCGTTGGCGGCCTCGAAGCCGCGAATGAACGGACGATCGCCCATCGGGGTGCCGCCCTCGCCCGCGCCCAGGGTAACACCCGGCGTTGCGCGCAGAACGTCGGTCAGCGACAGGAACGCGCGATCCTCGATCAGCTCATGCGGAATGACGGTGACGCTCTTGGGCGTGTCGAGCAGCGGCTGGGTGAACTTGACCGAGGAAGATTCCTTCCGGTCGTAGCTCTCTTCAATTGCCGTATCGGTGACAACGACGCCGCCCAGCTTGGCGGGCTGGCCGCCGGCATCCTGCGCAAGGGCCGGCGATGAAATGAAGCCGACGCAGCCCAGCGCCAGAAACGCCGAGAACGAGCGCTCGTTTGTGTTAGTCCCCATTAGAATTCCCCACCGTTGATACTAATTCGCAATTCCATTGTCGCCTAGTGCGATTGCGAACCAGTGTCAACAACTTCGAGGAACGAATGAGTCAGGCCAGACA
>JAEZBH010000227.1 GCA_023427285.1 Pseudomonadota bacterium | reverse complement strand
CTCACCAATGAACGGCTGGGCATTCCGCGCTACCACCTGGCGCGCTGCGCGCTCGATCGGGCGGTGGGTGTTTTGAAGGCCGAGGGCAATTTCGAGCGGGAGGCCGTGAAGCTGGAAGCGGCACATGCGGCGGCTTTGTGCGAGGCTGCCCGGATGATGAGTTATGCGATTATCGATCGTCGTTGCCGGGGAGAGGCTGTGGGCGCGGAGGCGAGTTCGGCGCGCTTTGCAACCGTGATGGCCGAGCGCCGGGTGGCCGAATTCGTGGTTGAATACCTGCCCGAGGCGCTGGGCGAGGAGCATCCGTACCTGAAGATGCATCACCAGCGCGGCATTGTGGCGGGCATCGCGGCGGGCGCTGCCGAAATTCAGCTCAACATCATTGCATCAGATGTTCTGAAATTGCCGAGGGAGCCGCGTTGATGGATCTCGCACTGTCTTCTGACCAGATTGCCATTCTGGATGCGATCGACTCTCTGGCACGGCCTTACGCAAGCCCGCCAATCCACGATACCGGCTTTGCTTTGGTCAGCGAGGCCCTGAACCGGGAACTGGCCGAAGGCGGCTTTCTGGATGTGGGCTTTGAGCCGGAGTTGGGCGCGGTGACGGCAGCGCTGATTGTGGAGCGGCTTGCCCGGTTGCCCTATGCGGTAGAGGCGGCATCAAGCGCGCTGGTGCGGCCTTTGCTCGGGCAAGGTGTCTCTGGGCCGGTGTGCCTTGTTGAGGCGAAGCAGGGCAAGCGGCCTGTGCGGTTTCTGGCATCCGGCGCAACGGTTGTTGTTGTTGAGCAAGGCCGCGTTGCCTCCTTTGCAGCCAGCGCAGAGCAGGCCCGTCCGGTCGATACGCTGTTCGGCTACCCAATGGGTGTGCTGACGGTGGATGCCGGGGCCGCTGCCAAAACCACTCATGACGTATCGCCGGATGCGGTGAAAACGCGCTGGCGGATCGGCCTGGCCGCTGAGGCTGCGGGCCTGCTGGCCGCCGCGCTTGAAAGCGCCGTGACCTACGTGACGGATCGCCAGCAGTTCGGTCGGCCGATTGCGGCTTTTCAGGCTGTGCGCCACCGCTTGGCCGAAGCGCAGGTGCGGGCGAGCGGCGTCTACTGGCTGGCACTGAAAGCCGCTGGCACGCTTGATGCCGGAGACGCGGCGCTTGCCGCCTTCCATGCCCAGGAATCCGCACGGTCGGTTGCGTATGACCTGCATCAGTTTCTGGGCGCGATGGGCATGACGCTGGAGCATCCCCTGCATCTTTGGACGTACCGCCTCAAGGCATTGATTGGAGAGCTTGGCGGTCGCGGTGTTCAGGGGGTGGAGGCGTCCGATGCGATCTGGGGCTGAGTTTGAAACGGCGCCTGTCGATTGGGCTGACGGCACAGTCACGCCGATTGAAAGCATGCCAGCTCAAGCGGCGGATGATCGCAATCGCGAGCGCGATATGTCCGCTGACGGACTCGCACAAGAGAGGTGCGACGAGGTAAACAACAGTGTTGATAACTAAAAAAGAAAACGTGGCACTAAGCCATACTAGCAAGAGACTGGGGAGGATCTTGGAAATGCGGCAGATTTTGCCTGTTTTAGCAGCGAGCGCCAGCTTGGTCGCTCTGATGTCGTCAGCGCATGCTCAGGAACAAGCGCAGGGTGCTGATGTGCGCCAAGCCAGCGAGCGAAGCGTTGGTGAACTGGACACCATTATCGTGCAGGCGCGCCGTCGCGATGAAGACGTGCAGGACGTTCCTGCGGTGATTAACGCCGTGACCGCCGATGCCATTGCGCAGCTCAATATGCGCAATTTCGCGGACGTGTCGTCACTGGCGCCGGGACTTAATTTGTCGGCTGCCGCAGACGGCATCACCGGCAGCGCGCAGCTGCGCGGCGTGAACTTCGAATCGCGGGCCAGCGGGAACAACGCGACCGTTGAATTCTACCTCAATGACGCCCCGATCGCGCCTGGCATTGTGATCCAGCAGATGTACGATATCGGGCAGATTGAAGTGCAGCGCGGTCCGCAGGGCACCCTGCGCGGTCGTGCGTCGCCGTCCGGCTCTATTACCGTGTCCACCCGCAAGCCGGACCTGAATGAGTTCGGCGGGTTTGTAGACGGCACCATCAACGATATCGAGACGCGTAATATCAAGGGCGGCCTGAACATTCCGCTCATTCCGGGTTACGCGGCCATTCGCGTTGCAGGCCTGTATGACGAGAATGAACTGGATCGTGTGCGTCCAATCAACGAAACGCACGATGGTCGCGGTCCGAAGTCGAAAACCAAGAGCGGCCGTATCAGCGCCCTTGTGGAGCCGACGGACTGGATCGTGCTGGAGGGTATGTACCAGCGTCTGGATCGGGATGCGCTGACCTATGATCAGGCGATTTCGTTCAGCGAGGTCAATCCGAATGCCCCGGCAAGCCCGGTACGCCTTCGCGCCAAGGATCGCCTGTCAATTCAGGAAGAAGCGCGGATCATCGAACAGGAATACGACATTTACAACTGGCGGGCGGAATTTGCCGGGCTCGGCCAGCGCCTGATTTATCAGGGTCAGCATTACAAGCAAAAGACCTATTCCACGGAAAATTGGGATCTGGGTAACCTGTTCCCGAACCGCGATCTTCTGCAG
>JAEZBH010000188.1 GCA_023427285.1 Pseudomonadota bacterium | reverse complement strand
ACAGCGGCAGGCCGGAGGCGACGCGGATCTGCTCGCGCACCAGATCGAGCCCCGAGATCATCTCGGTGACCGGGTGCTCCACCTGAAGACGGGTGTTCATTTCGATGAAATAGAACTTCTCGTCCTCGTAGAGGAACTCCATGGTGCCAGCGCCGACGTAGCCCATCTTCTCGATGGCGGCGCGGACGGTCTCGCCCATCTCGGCGCGCTGCTTGGCGCTGAGAGCCGGAGAGGGGGCCTCTTCCAGAACCTTCTGGTGACGACGCTGGAGCGAGCAATCGCGCTCGCCCAGGTGAATGGCGTTGCCGAAGGTGTCGCCCAGAACCTGGAATTCGATGTGACGCGGGTTGGAGAGGTACTTCTCCATGTACACCGTGTCGTCACCGAAAGCGGCCTTGGCTTCAGCCTTGGCCTGGCTCATCAGGCTTTCCAGCTCGTCTTCGGACTGGACCACCTTCATGCCGCGACCACCACCGCCGGAGGCGGCCTTGATGAGCACCGGATAGCCGATTTCAGCGGCAACCGCGCGGGCTTCCTCGAAGTCGACCAGCGGGCCGTCAGAGCCCGGAACCAGCGGCAGACCAAGGGCAGCGGCGGTCTTCTTCGCCATGACCTTGTCGCCCATCAGGTTGATGTGTTCGGGCGACGGCCCGATCCAGGTCATGCCGTGCTCCAGCACGATCTCGGCGAACTTGGCGTTCTCGGAGAGGAAGCCGTAGCCGGGGTGAATGGCGTCAGCGCGGGTGATCTCGGCGGCCGAGATAATCGCCGGAATGTTCAGGTAAGACTGGGCCGGGGACGGCGGGCCGATGCAGACCGCCTCATCGGCCAGCCGAACGTGCATGGCATCGGCATCGGCGGTGGAGTGGACAGCAACAGTCTTGATGCCCATTTCCCGGCATGCGCGGTGAATGCGCAGGGCGATTTCGCCGCGGTTGGCGATGAGTACTTTTTCTAACATTGCCTCAAACCTTTCGGGATGGCGGCTGTGTGGAAGCAGCAGGTCCAGACACTGAAACGCCCGATATGGAGTTGGGCAGAACAGGCCGGGTGTGCAACTGCCCCGGAACAGACAGACCTGCCGCGACCGCTGGGGCCCCGAATGGGGCGGCGGGCGAACGGCAGGTCTTGAACATGCTCAGGTTGGATGCGCTTATTCGATGATCAGCAGCGGCTCGCCGAATTCAACCGGCTGCTCGTTGCTGACGATGATCCGGGTCACGGTGCCGGAGCGCGGCGCGACGATCGGGTTCATGACCTTCATGGCCTCGATGATGAGGAGGGTCTGGCCTTCCTTCACCTGCGCGCCGACCGAGATGAACGGCGGCTTGCCGGGCTCGGGCGACAGGTAGGCGGTGCCAACCATCGGCGAGGCAACCAGGCCCGGGTGCTTCGATACGTCGTCAACAGCTGCCGGAGCCGCAGCCGGGGCTGCCGCAGGCGCAGCCGCCGGAGCCGCAGCAGGCGCTGCCGCCGGAGCCGGAGCCGCCACAACGGTGGCCGCTGCAAACTGACGGGCCACGCGAACGCGGCGTTCACCATCAACAACCTCGATCTCGGTGAGATCGGTTTCCTTCAGAAGTTCCGCGAGCTCGCGAACCAAACCTTTATCAACCTGCATGATCGTTGCAGCTCCCTTCTCGGGCATCATATTCCCCTGATATTTCGTCGCGGACTGAATCAGAATTGAGCGGCCGCTTCAAGCGCCAAGATATAACCGTGAGGGCCAAATCCCTGGATAACGCCCCGCGCCACCGGCGACACATAGGATCGGTGGCGGAACGGCTCGCGTGCATGTGGGTTCGACAAATGCACTTCTACGACCGGAATTTCAATGGCCTTGATGGCATCGTACAGGGCAACCGACGTGTGCGTGTAAGCGCCGGGATTGAAAATCACCGCCGCGCACGTGTTGCGGGCCTCGTGCAGCCAGTCGAGAAGCTGCCCTTCATGGTTCGATTGGCGGAAGTCCACCTCAAAGCCCAGGTCAGCGGCGCGGGCCTCAACCATAGCCTCGATGTCGGCAAGGGGTGCCGAACCATAGACGCCCGGCTCACGCGTGCCGAGGAGGTTGAGATTGGGACCGTTGAGTACGAGCACCCGGCGGGTTGCCTGATCGACCATGCAGTCTTGTCTTTCCACTGTTGATGACAACCTTCTATAGAGAATAAGGGAAAGCCTCGCGAGGCTTCTCTCGTATCCTCCAACAAGAGGGTGGTTTCCTCGCACTCCATCGCGGCGGCGGCGTTGGGCCAAGGCCCGGCTTTCAGCCTTGATGGGCGCGAAGCGAAGCGGTTCTTATAATGGCCATGTTCTCTCCAGGTAAAGCAGTCGAGTCCAAACAATGATCCAGATCATGCTGAACGGCGAACCCAAGCGCCTGAACGGTGCCCTGTCCATCTCTGCCCTGCTGGTCGAACTGGGGATCACCTCCGGCAAGGTGGCCGTCGAACGGAATCTGGAAATCGTGCCCAAGTCGGCTTACGACAGCACAAACGTCGCCGATGGCGACACTCTTGAGATTGTACACTTCGTAGGCGGAGGGGATCACACCGTGACTGCAACTGACGACACCTGGACCGTAGCGGGCAAAACCTTCACCTCGCGCCTCATCGTCGGCACCGGCAAATATAAGGATTTCGAAGAAACCGCGCGCGCCGTCGAGGCCTCCGGCGCGGAGATGGTGACCGTCGCCGTGCGCCGCGTGAACGTCTCTGATCGCAACCAGCCGATCCTGACCGACTTCCTCGACCCCAAGAAGTTCACCTACCTGCCCAACACCGCAGGCTGCTACACCGCAGAAGACGCCATCCGTACCCTGCGCCTTGCCCGCGAGGCAGGCGACTGGAACCTCGTGAAGCTGGAAGTGCTGGGCGAGCAGAAGACCCTCTACCCGGACATGGTCGAGACCCTGCGCGCCACCGAAGTACTGGCCAAGGACGGCTTCGACGTGATGGTTTACTGCGCCGATGATCCGATCATGGCCAAGCGCCTGGCCGATGCTGGCGCGTGCGCCATCATGCCGCTCGGCGCGCCCATCGGCTCGGGTCTTGGCCTCCAGAACCCGGTCATGATCCGCCTCATGATCGAAGGCTCGAAGCTGCCCGTGCTGGTGGACGCAGGCGTCGGCACCGCATCCGACGCCGCCGTCGCCATGGAACTGGGCTGCGACGCCGTCCTCATGAACACCGCCATCGCCGAAGCCCGCGCCCCCGTTGCCATGGCCCGCGCCATGAAGCTGGCCGTGGAAGCCGGACGCCTCGCATACCTTGCAGGCCGTATGCCCAAGAAGCGCTACGCCGACCCGAGTTCGCCGTTGGCGGGTCTTATTTAAATTTTTGAATTTAAGGTTTTTTGCAGAGGGTCGCGGACCCTCTGCACTCCCATTCGTGTGCAAGGGCCGCGGTTCCGGAGCCATCTGGAGCCGCGGTTTTTGTTTGTATGGGCTGTGGGGGTAATAGTGTCACGTATGACACTTTACCAAGCAGAGTGCCGGAATTGTAGAACCCGGGATTTGGAAGGGAAGCTTCGGACTGGTTTGGATAGGATCGCAGAAATTAGGCTTGTCGTTGTGAACAGGACTGCGGTTCCGCATTGAATGGGAGGAGCAGTTTTGGCTGGGCTGGAAGGAAGTGTTGCGGTTTGATACACTTTCGCATTGAATGGCGGAGCGCAGGCGAGCCGAGGAACTATGCTGACACCCTACCGCCTGAATTTGATCTATCTGGCCATGGTGCTGCCTCTGGGGGGCGTGTTCTTCTGGGGCATGACGACCTACCCGTGGCCATGGAAGTTGCTGTTTGTCTCGCTGTGGCTGGGTTACGGCGGCCTCAGTTTCCTGCTGCGCTGCCCTCGGTGTAAATACCACCTTCACCGGAAGGGGCCAATTTGGGGGCCATTCCTGTCTCGCACTTGCCATGGTTGCGGTGAAAAGCTGGACTGACGATACTCGCCAAGGTGTCAGGTGACGCTCATGGCGGATGCAAGGCGCGGTCGAATAAATCCCGCGTTCGAATAAAGCCTGTGGACGTCGGCGCACAGAGATATGGAAGAGCGCGGCCCGAAACGAAAGGGAGGTGCAGGAGGG
>JAEZBH010000111.1 GCA_023427285.1 Pseudomonadota bacterium | reverse complement strand
TCAGCGGCTCGCGGTTTGAGGGGCCACGGGGTTGCCGACCTCCAGCACCATGTTTTGGTAATCGATGGCGAAGCTCTCGAACCGGCTCAGCACATCGATGCCGAGCACTCCGTAAGGCCGCTCCTTGTCGCCGGAGCCGCCGGGCCGATAGTCGATGCGGGCAACGGTGGCGGACTGCTGCCCGATCGCAACAGGCACATTTTGGAAGAACATGTTCTGAATTTTCTGAACACCGCCAACGCCCGCTTGCGAGGTCTTCTTCTCGTCGGGCACCGCTTGCAGCGCCGGAGCCAAAGCGGCAAACGGCGGATAAAGCGAGGTGCTGTTCGCGCCGGTATCGAAGTAGATGGGCAGCTCAACCCCGCCGAGCGACATCACGACATAGGGAGCGTTGCCGATGACCCGCAGATTGGCCGGCTGGGCTGAGGCAACGGGCGCGGGCGTAACCCGCAACGATTTTGCGCCGATGTTGAATTCCACCCGCCCGATCGAGCGCAGCACCGGCAGCCCCAGAATAGCGTCTATCTTGTAGCCGCCCGGCACCGGGAAATCGAGCGCGGCATCGTCCATTACCGCGAAGATCACGTTGCGCACCACAGCGCCGCCGATCTCCAGCCGGTCCGCCACGGCCATACGAATGCCAACGCCGCCGCCAACCGAATTGCCGATGCTCGTCTCGCCCTCCATGAAGCGCAAACCCAGCCGCAGCGCCGCGCTGGCGCTAACGACCGAGACGTTCGCGCCGGTGTCGAGCACGGCTTCCTGCACCTGCCCGTTCACCGAGATGGGAGAGCGCAGCAGGCCCACCTTGTCGCGCACCAGCGACACGGCCGCGCCATTGCCCTGCGTCTCGACCGCCTGCGGCGGGATAGCGGCAAGCTGGCGGCCGATATCGCGCATACGGTGGAGGTTCTGGATATCATCCTCCGTGCGCCCCTCGCTCAGGGTCAGCTGCATGTCCGCATGACGCGCCGCCGCTGCATAGTCGCCAGCCAGCAAGGCGATGCCCGCCGCGATCTCATGGCCGAGATAGGCCCGCTCGGAATTCTGATCCTGCAAGGCGAAATAGCGGGCGAGCGCTCGGCGAGCCTCACTGAAGCGCAGGTGGGCAGACGCGCGGCGCGCCTCCAGCAGAGCCTTCTCCCCCTCCTGCACGCCGCCTTGGGCCAACAGCGCCTCAACCGCCCGCAAATCGCCATGCCCAGCCTGACGCAAGGCCGAGAGCACCGCATCATCGGCAACGGCAACGGCAACCCCAGCCGCAGGGGCCTGCGCCTGAGCGGCGCCCCCCAACGGCGCCAGCGCCAGCAGCAACCCGGCAAGCGAAACCCTGGCCAGAGACCGCGCCTTCAAACTCATCGTGTTCGACATGACTTTCCTCCCCCATCGGGCCGCACTGCCCGCCCTGACAAGGCGAAGGCTTGCTACCCCTCCTCGATACCGATATGATACCGTTATTCGGTTATTGATTATTGTTTTACGATAAATTCGTACTGGATTGCAATATGAATTTTTCATCCGACTTCGCGCGCTCGGCGCGCAGGCTGAAACTCTGCACCGGAGCCGGACTGGCAGGCGTCATCGCCATTACCCTTTATGCGGGCGTTGCCGGCATCATGGGGCTGGGACAGTCGGCAGACGTGTTTATCCTCAGCAATGACGGCGTTGCCGCCGGGCGGATCGGGTTGATCGCCGCCATGCTCACCGCCGCCCCGCTCGCTGTTGGCCTGTGGCGGCTCATGCGCATGCTGATGGAAATCCAGCGCGGGCAGATCTTCACCGCCGTCACCGTGCGCGAGCTGCGCGGCTTTGCCCTGTTCGTGATGATCTCGGCCCTTGTCGGCATTATCGCTGAGCCGCTGCTGACTGTTGCGGCGGCGCTGGCGTCTGGAGCGGACGGCGTGAGCGTCAAGCTGACGTTCGACCTCAACGACTTCTTCATTCTGCTGGTGAGCGTTCTGCTGTTCTTCGTTGCCCGCCTGTTCAGCGAAGCCCAGCGCATCGCTGACGAAAACGAGCAGATTGTCTGAGCCATGGCGATTATTGTCCGCCTTGATGTGATGCTGGCCCGCCGCAAGGCGCGGTCGAAGGATCTTGCTGCCCATGTGGGCATTACGGAGGCCAACCTCTCCCTGCTCAAATCCGGCCGGGTGAAGGGCATCCGTTTCGAAACCCTCGACAAGATCTGTGAGTTCCTTGACTGCCAGCCCGGCGACATTCTGGAATATGCCCCGGATGACGCCGACGGGGAATGACCCCCAACCTTGCCTTAAAAGGACTGTTCGTGACTGAGCGCAATGCCCCCCGCGTGGTGACCGTGAACGACCGGATGCAGCAGGGATACACCTATGTCTGCACCGAGCCGCCGGGGGAGAATTTCGACCCCGAGTTCCAGCCCGAGCTGACCCCGGCTGAAATGCTGGAAATGGGCGTGTTCGGCGGGAAATACATGACGGACTGCCAGGCCGAATTTCCGGCAGAGTGGTTCTGGAGCGCCAAACTCTCACCCAAGGGCTTTGACAAACGCCTGAATTATTTTGGCGTGGATGCCAGCTCGCCTTTGTCGGAATGGCAGGCCAAGGGCTGGATTTATGAGGAGGATCCGCGCGGCTGGTTTCAGTGGTACTGCCGGTATTACATGGGCCGCAGGTTGCCAAAGGAAGATGCGCGCCAGATCCGGCGCTGGAAGGCGTTTGCTCGCCATGCCGCGCAGGTGCGCAAACATTGCGAGCCGGGCGATCCGTTTTGCCGCCCGCGTCAGCGCCAGGCGCTGCTGCAATGGGCGTATGACAGCCGGGTCATCTGAAGAAGCAGCGCAGAGACGGGCAAGCCCGCCTCTGCTGACCCGCCCGCTGAATTACTTCGATGCCGGTTGACCGGCTGCGCGCCTGGCAGCGGCGCGAATTTCGTCAATAGTCACGAAACCGTCTGCATTGCCGTCCAGCTTGGGGAAGTTGGACGCGAACTGCGGATTGACCGCAGCGGCCTCTTCCTTGCTCAGCTTGCCGTCCTTGTTGGCATCGGCCTTGGCGAACGCGCCCTGAAACGCTGCCTGCTGCTGCGCCAGACGCGACAGCGTGAAGGACTTGAATTCCTCCTTGCTGATCGAGCCATCCTTGTTCGCATCGATCTGGCCGAAGGCCGCATCCACGTAAGCCTGTGCGGCCTGTCCAACCTGTCCAGAGGGAGCTGCCTGCTGGGCAAAGGCCGCGCCGCTGGTCATCAGGGTGGCCGCAACGGCAATCAGTGCAAGTTTCACGGTGTTCTCCATTTACTTTTAAACGCTTGAAAATTCCATGCCCTACGGGCGCTCAACCGCCAAGCCCAAACGCCAGAACTGAGCCCCCATGCCTGAATAAGAACTGAATGGTTAAGAACATCTCCCCAACCACCGCCCCTGAGGCACGCTGTGGCGGCCTACGCCCCCGCACCCCTTCCCAACGGCTGAAAAACAGACAAAGGTAACGCCATACAGACCGCAACACAGGCGGCACAGAAAACTAGGGGAGCCCAGCAATGGGAAACATGGAGAGGGGCGATCTGGCACCAGCCATGACGCTCGACCGAAGCATAGACCACCCTCACTCATCACACACCGCACTGATGCCCGGCTTTGGCAACCACTTCGCAACCGAGGCCGTGCCGGGCGCGCTGCCCATCGGGCAGAATTCGCCGCAGAAAGTGCCGTTCGGACTTTATGCCGAGCTGATTTCCGGGGCCGCATTCACCGCCCCGCGCCACGAGAACCGGCGCACATGGATGTACCGGCTGCGCCCGACGGCCAGCCACCCGGCCTACCAGCCATATACGCGCAAAACCCTGCTGCGCACCGCCCCGTTCAACGAGGTGCCGCCCACGCCCAACCGCCTGCGGTGGGACCCGCTGCCCCTGCCCGAGACGCCCACGGATTTTGTGGACGGGCTTATCACCTACGGCGGCAATGGCGACGTTGGCACGGGCACAGGCGTCGGCATTCATCTGTATGCCGCCAACCGGTCAATGGCGGACCGGGTGTTTTTCTCAAGCGACGGCGAGCTGCTGATCGTGCCGCAATATGGCCGCCTGCGGCTTGAGACGGAATTGGGCGTTCTCACGGTAGACCCGCAGCAGATCGCGCTGGTGCCCAGAGG
>JAEZBH010000102.1 GCA_023427285.1 Pseudomonadota bacterium | reverse complement strand
GGTACGGCACCCTTTTCGATGGCATCAATTACGGCTATACCAATGATGATGACGCCAAACGTAGCGAAGAACAACGTAATGCCTTGCAAGATGCGCTCGCGAAGAATGAGAGATTCGCCTTTATCTCGCATCGAAAGGGGGACGAACATCGGGTTCATATTCTGGATGAAGTTCATTCGTCCACCTCATTGTCGTGGTTGCTGCCGTTGCGATGCCCGCTGCTGCCGCCGTTGCTCTTTCCGTTCATCCCCTTGCCATTCGCGGAGCCGTTAGGCCCAAGCTTGATCTGCTGGGCAGGTGGGGGTGTTTGCTCTTCGCTGGCGGCTGCCTCTGGCTCTGTCGCCTGGCCCGCCGTTATCTGGATCTGCGCGCGGCGAGCGCCCAATGCTTGCGCAATTTCGCGGGCGGAGGTCTCGAGGATTGCTTCCAGGTTCACCGAGTGGCGAATCTTGCTGGTGACCTCGTACAGCTGGCGCTCACGGATAACCTGCTGCCGCACCTGGTTCACCAGGCGGATGTTGGCGATCACGCCGCCGACGTTGTTGCCCAACGCCCCAAGGATCTCTTCATCGTTTTCGTCAAAAGCGTATGCCTGGGTGCTTTCCATGTTCAACACGCCTAGCAGCTCGTCGCCGAACAGGATTGGGATGGCGAGCTCAGAGCGCACCTTCTGGTCGATGGAGATGTAGCGCGGATCGAGCAACGTATCAACGATGAGAATCGGATGCTTTTCCTGGGCGGCAGTGCCAATAATGCCTTCGCCAATCGCCAGAGACTGCGCAGTGAAGTTCTGGCTCTCATATCCAGCAGTCGCGCGCGTGTGCAGGCGACCATCCGGTTCCAGCATCATTATGCCGATCCGGTCGCAGATTTTTGCTTCGAGCAGCGAGCGTACCACGCTCATCAGCGCGTCATCCATGTTGGTAGTCGCACTGGCTTCAACCGAAATTTCGCGCAGCAGGCGGTGTTTTCTCAACAGCTCGTGCGTGCTGGCAAACAACTCCGCGGTTGCCACTGCTACGGCCAGCTGATCCGCGAGGATTTGCAGGACTGAGACATCTTCCGCAATGAATGCGGAGGACTGGGTGCTCTGAACATCAATCGCGCCTAAGATGCGCTCACCAATCTTGAGCGGGATAGCGAGCTCACTGCGGGTTTCGGGCAGCAGCGGGTTGGCGAAGTGGTTTGGATCGTTGACGACGTTATTGACGATCATCGGCTCACCGGTAAGGGTGACTGTACCGACGATCGACCGTGAACCTACCGCCAAACGGTGGCCCGCACGGCGCATCTGCTCGCCCGCCAGGCCGGTGGATTCGCGCAGGATGGCGTAATCTCCGGCGGCATCGAGCAGGAAGATGGAAGCGTGGTAGAAGCCAAACCGCTCGCGCACCAGGTTGACTGCTTTGCCCAGCAGCACGTCTACGTCAAGTGTGCCGGTGGTGTCGCGGGCAATTTCAGCGGCGGTGAGCACCTGCTCTGCGCGGTGCTGCGAGAGTGCTTCGGCACGTTTCAGTTCAGTTACGTCGCGCTGGATGATCAAAAGTCCGTATGGCTCACCTTGAAGCGTGCGGATGGGGATGCGCGAGGTGTGTGTCCACAGTTCCTGGCCTTCAACCACGTGGTATTGGACCAACCCAATCTCCGCCACGCCGCTGGTCATCACCGCTTGCTCCTCGCGGTAGAACTGGTCCGCTGATTCGCGGGCCATCAGGTCATAGTCCGACTTACCAACTAGCGCGTCGACGGGCTGGTTGAAGAACCGGGCGACCGATTCGCTGGCGCGGATATAACGGCCTTCCGTATCCTTGAAGGAGATCCCTTCCGGCATCGAGTCGAGCAGGTTGTTGAGCAGGAAGCGTTCCTGATCATAAGCGGAAAGGGCTCGCTGCGCTTCCGTGTAGAGCTGCGCATTCCGCACTGCTGTTGACATCTGCGGCGCAAGCGCCATGAACAGGTTCAAGTCATCCTGGTTGAAGCGGCTTTCATTCTGCAAATCCTGAATGATGATTGCGCCAATGGCCTTACCGGCAAACAACAGTGGCAGGCCCATCCACGATTGCGCAGGCCGGCCCTCGCCTACCTGCTTTGGTGAATAGGCTTGAATGGCATTCCGGTCCGCCAGCAGCAGCGGCTTTTGGGTTTGGATCAGGACCGACGTGAGCCCCTCGCCTAACTGGGACGGCGGAACAGAAAGCAGAACGCCGCCCGATACAAAATAGGGGAATTCAATCTGGCTCGCGTTTTCGTCGTAAATTGCGATGGCAAATTCCAGGTCGGCGCCGAGCGTTTGCATAACCTGCTCGTGCAGCACACGATAGAGGTTGGTTAGAACGTTCTCGGCGGTAACGGCCTGGGCAAAGCTCGCCAAAATTTGCAGCTCAGACAGGCGCTGCTGAAGTGTGTTGAGCACGCGGAATTTCTCGAGCGATGCGCCAACAACTTCTGCCAGGTTGACGTATGGTTGGAGCACCGGCTGTGTGAGCGACTTTTCGGCGCGCGAGCCGAGTGCCAGTACTTTGGTGAGGCGGCCATTTTCCAAAACCGCGATCAGCGCGGCAGTCTTGCATCCGCGGCGCAGCAGGAACGAGACCATATTATCGTACCCGGAAGGCTGCGAGAGATCCTGAATAACAACCAGGCGGCTGTCAGCCAGTGTTTCGGCCATGCGGCCCACCGGAATGTTGAGGCTTTGCAAGCTCTTATCGACTTTGCCTGTCTTCGAGTCAGTAAGAACGTTGATTTTGAAGTTTTCACCTTCCACCGACAGGAGCGCTCCGAGGAAGGGGAGTTGGATTAGCGTATCCACTACACTCTGCGCCACGTCCGCTTCGTTTCGCGATTGGGTTACCTGGCGGGTAGCACGGTAGAGCAGGGCTGTTTCCTGGTAGCTGACCTGCGTGGCTTCGAGCAGGCGGTTGTTTTGCAGCGTGCCCGATATCTGGTTGGCGAGCGTCTGGATGACGTTGACCAATTCTTCATCAAAAGCGTCAATCAGCGTGGAGTGGATGTTCAGCACGCCAAGCACTTCACTGCCAACCGAAATCGGCACGCCAGCCTCTGAAAGCGAATCGGGCAGCAGCTCGTTGAAGCGGAAGTAGGGATCGTGCTGAACGTCCGTAATGACATACGGCTGGTTCGTTTTGGCAACCAGCCCTGGGAGTGTGCTTGAATAGATATCAACCCGGTCGCCGCGTTCAAGGATTTCTTCACCGGCGGTGCCGCTGGATTCGCGCAGCACGAGGGTTTTTCCACTCTCGTCGGTAAGATAGATGCCGACGTGGTAAAAGCCAAATCGCTCGGCGATCAGCTCGGTCGTGCGGGTGAGTGTATCGG
>JAEZBH010000488.1 GCA_023427285.1 Pseudomonadota bacterium | reverse complement strand
TTGGGCCGCCTCTCCGACCGCTACGGCCGCCGCCCCATCCTGCTGATCAGCGTGGCGGGCAACGCGCTCGGGTACGTGCTGTTGGGGCTGTCGCAGAGCCTGGTGATGCTGTTCGTGGCCCGCATCCTGGCCGGGGCAACTGCTGCCAATATCAGCGTAGCGCAGGCCTACATCTCGGATGTCACCGACGCGAAAAACCGCAGCAAAGGCCTTGGTATGATTGGCGCGGCCTTTGGGCTGGGCTTTATCATCGGCCCGGCCTTTGGCGGACTGCTCAGCCGCTTCGGATATGCCGTTCCGGCCTTTCTTTCCGCCGCGCTGGGAGCAGTCAACCTGCTGCTGGTGATGCTGTGGCTGCCCGAATCCATCACGCCAGAGCGCCGCGCCGAGCTAGAGCGGCAAAAAACAACCATGACCCTTTCGCCCACCGGGCTGCTGGCAGCACTGCGGCGTCCGCTGGTCGGGCCGCTGCTGCACACGCGCTTTTTCTTCGGTATGGCGTTTTCGCTCTTTCAAACCATCTTCACCCTGTATGCAATCGCCCGCTTTAACATCAACGCGCAGAACACCGGTCTGATTTTGGCTTACGTTGGCGTGCTTTCGGTATTTACACAGGGATTTTTTGTTGGAAAATTGACGAATCTTTACCCTGAAAATCGGGTAATATTGGTAGCAGCGATTGTTCTGGCAGCCGGGCTGGCCGGTTGGGCGTTTGCCACGAGCGTGCCCCTGCTGCTGCTGGTGATGGCCCCGACCTCGATGTCGGCAGGAATTTTGAACACGGTCATTAACAGTGCCATTAGCAAGTCTGTGCCGCCAGTGGAAGTGGGTGGAATGCTTGGGCTGGCCGCCTCGCTCGAGGCGCTTACCCGCGTTATTGCTCCATCGCTGGGCGGGCTGCTGCTGGATGGCGTCACCCAACGGTATGGGATGTTTGCGGGTACCGCCGCGCCGGGCATCTTCGCAGCCCTCATGATGGCCTGGCTGGCCTCGTACCTGCTGCGACACCTCCATACGAGCACCCTCGCGGCTGCGCCAGCGGTATCGACCGGACAGCCGGTAGAAAGGTAACCTCATGAGCCCACACGATTCTCGAAAGCAGAAAACACCTGGGGCACCCGGGGCACGCGGCTTACCAGGGTTAAAAAAGACCCTTGAGGAAGTGCTGGAACGCCTGCGCGAAGGCATGGAGCAGGTTGGGCGGAGCCTTGGACAAAGGGAGCCGCAGCGGGTACCCATCCCCGTACCTTCACGGCAGCCGAGAAGACGATAGGTTTTCTATGCCTGTATTCTTCGACCGCTTCTCGGTGCCAGCAGCGCCGGAAGCGGTCGCTGCGTTTCACCACGATACATGCGTGCTCAAACGCCTGACACCGCCGCCGGTGTTTGTGCAGATTCACGATATCGAGCCGCTGGGCGAAGGCTCTCAGTCGGAATTTACCCTGTGGTTTGGCCCGCTGCCGCTGCGCTGGCTGGCAGTACACAGCGAGGTCGATCCTGCCAGCGGCTTCACCGATACCCAGTCGCGCGGGCCAATGAAGCGCTGGGTTCACCGCCACCACTGGCAGCGTGACGGCAGGGGGCACACGGTCATGGAAGAACGGGTTATGTACGAGCACCACCCCGGCTCGCGCGGCCTGCTGACGCGCCTGTTATTTGCCCCGCCGCTGCTGTGGATCATGTTCCGCTACCGGCGAATTGCGATTCGCCATGGGGTGCGGCAGCTTATGAGGCAGGCATGACACCCGCGCCCCATACCGTTGTGATCGGCGCGGGTATTGGCGGGCTGACCGCCGCGGCGCTGCTGCTGCAAGCCGGTCACCAGGTGACGGTGCTGGAGGCGCACACCTACCCCGGCGGTTCCGCAGGGACCTTTTACAACCGCGGCTACCGTTTTGACGCTGGCGCCACCCTGGCAGGCGGCTTTGCCCCAGGCGGCCCGCACGCGCGCCTTGCAGAGCAGCTCGGCCTTTCCTGGCCTATCCGCCCGGCGGACCCGGCCTGGGTAACCCACCTGCCAGAGCGCTCGGTGACGCAGTGGGGCGACCCGGCCCGCTGGCAGGAGGAGCGCGCGCAAGCTTTCCCCGGGAGCGAGCCGTTCTGGCGCAGGCAGGAGCAGCTCGCGGAGCTGGCGTGGGATATTTCCAGCCGTTACTTCCCCTGGCCGCCCGAGCGCCCCGCCGACCTGCTGCACGTGGCGGCTGCCCTGCGCCCGCGCACCCTCGCCGCAGCGCCGTACCTGTTCCACACCGTGGCTGGGCTACTGCCAAGGGGGGCTTCCCGCGATTTGCGTGTCTTTCTGGATGCGCAGCTTCTCATCTCTGCGCAGACGGTTTCCGCCAGAGCAAATGCCTTATATGGCAGCGCCGCGCTCGACCTGCCCCGGCGGGGAGTCAACCACGTACACACCGGCATCGGCGCGCTGGCACAGACGCTGGTGAATTGGATCCGCCAGAACGGGGGGACGGTGCAGTACCGCCAAACCGTAGAGCGTATCGTCGTGCGCGGGGGCCGGGCGGCGGGTGTGGACACCAAACGCGGGCTGGAACTGGCCTGCGACTTCGTGGTCGCCAACGTCACGCCGTGGGGGCTGGCAAAGCTGCTCGGTGAGGATACGCCCCGCCGCTTAACCCGCGAGCTTACCGGGCGACAGAACACCTGGGGCGCCTTCATCCTCTACCTGGGTCTGGATGCCTCGCGGCTGCCGAAAGGCATCCCCGACCACCATCAAATAGTCGTTGACCCTACCCAACCGTTGGGCGAGGGGAATTCCGTCTTTATTTCACTTTCTGACCCAGCAGATATTACCCGCGCGCCCGAAAGGATGCGTGCCGCAACCCTTTCCACGCACACCACAGTTGACTCGTGGTGGGCCGTGGCAAAACAAGATCGGAGTCT
Source organism: Pseudomonadota bacterium (assembly GCA_023427285.1). GTDB lineage: Bacteria > Pseudomonadota > Alphaproteobacteria > Sphingomonadales > Sphingomonadaceae > Pedomonas. The sequence continues at coordinate 1,005 of JAEZBH010000488.1, read as the reverse complement.
CTATGCCGAACGGAAAGAAGAATACACTCAGCGCGTGCTGCAAGCCGCCGAACGGGCAATCCCCGGCATCCGCGGTGCGGTGCGGCTGGCCCTGCCAGGCACTCCGCTGACCTTCCAGTTCTACACGCGACGCCCGCTGGGCATGGTCGGCGGCTTTGCGCAGACCTCGCTGTTCAGCGCCCGCGGACCGTGGACCGGGCTGCCAAACGTCTGGCTGGCAGGTGATTCCGTTTTCCCAGGCCAATCTACGGCAGGCACTACCCTGGGCGGGTGGCGTGTGGCTCGCGCGGTCATGGATGCTTCCAATGCAACCACGTCTGTACAAAGTATCTCCAAACATTATACAACCAGTAGCCCCAAGAGCAAAGATGTGTAACAATTTGATTATCCATGGCATTTTTGTTGATCGTTTTCTACCCAGTAGAAGACGTTTCACAGGATGCCGCGGGGGGAATTATTACTCAGGTTTTGTTCTCAGCTCTGTGATGGTTCCCAGGAGTTTTTGGGTGTCAGGGGTGTTACAAACGCCCCCGCCACCCAAAAACTCCTAAAGAGCCTACGAAGGTTTTGTTTTCAGGGAGGATACCGTGGCAAAAAAAATCATCATCATTGGCAGCGGGTTTGGCGGATTGGGTGCGGCGGTGCGGCTGGCCGCGCGCGGGCACCAGGTAGAAATCTTTGAAAAGCGCGACAAGCTGGGCGGCCGCGCCTATGTGTACGAGATTGACGATTTCAAGTTTGACGGCGGACCCACCGTTATCACTGCCCCGTTTATGTTTGATGACATTTTTGCCGCGGCAGGCAAGCGCCGCGAGGATTACATCACTTTCGTCCCCTGCGATCCCTTCTACCGCATCTTCGACCACACCGGGCGGGCCTTTAACTACAACAACGACCCCAAGTTCATCCTGAGTGAAATTGAGAAAATTTCCCCCGAAGATAAAGAAGGCTACCTGCGCTTTATCCAGACCACCAAGCCGATCTTTGACAAGGGCTTTATCGAGC